>JBCBKZ010000095.1:0-11534 GCA_038520955.1 Bacteroidota bacterium
TCATTTAAGCCCCAAAGAGAAAAAAGACATAACCGCCAACTCAAAATAAACCCCTGAAAATGAGGATAAAACTAGCCTGAATTGTTGTTTAAGGCATGCAATGTCATTCCTCTTTACTCCCGAAATTTCTCAAGGGAGACCTATTCTCTTCGGTATATAGGATCATTTTCTAACAAATGATAAGCTATTTTTTATACGAAATATTCTTTTTCAATGAGTATTTTTCACTAAAGGATTTTCTCCATCAAAAGTTGGCAACTAATTCATATTCAACATTTTATGTCACGATTTCCTAACCAATCAGTCAATTTATATTATTTCGAATAACTTTTTTATCAGCAGTAATTATCTATATATTTAACTATTCGCTAAACGAACTAACAGCACTTACAGCCAATTGACCATTACCCATCCTAATGAAGACACCCAACTTCCCGGTGGTCATAATTGGTGCATCCGCTGGGGGACTTAAAGCCATAGAAACCATCCTGTATCACCTACCGGAGAAGACTGGTATGGCCTTCATCATCATACAGCACCTCTCCAGAAAGTATAAAAGCCTCATGAAGGAG
This sequence comes from Bacteroidota bacterium, assembly GCA_038520955.1. Lineage (GTDB taxonomy): Bacteria > Bacteroidota > Bacteroidia > J057 > J057 > JBCBKZ01. The sequence continues at coordinate 573 of JBCBKZ010000095.1, forward strand.
ATCCTGGAAAAGGTGACCCCAATGTCTGTGAATGTAGCTGTGGACGGAATGGCTCTTAAACCCAATGAAATCTTCCTGAATCCTCCCGGATACGAGTTGAGTTTGAAGAACTATCAAATCCATCTGGGAGAACAGAATACTGACCAGATCCCTTCTTTTGTGATAGATACCAGCTTTCATTCCATTGGAAGAAACCTGAAAGAGAAAGCTATTGGACTGATTCTATCAGGTACAGGATCAGATGGGTCCAGGGGAATACGTACCATTAAAGAGTATGGAGGTATAGTCATAGTCCAGGATCCGGATAGTGGTGAGTTTGACGGTATGCCCATAAGCGCACTTGATACCAGACTTCCGGATTTTGTCTTACCTCCCACGGAAATAGCGACCCGGCTGGAACTGTTAGCCAATCTCCACTTCAATGGGAAACTTGAGGATAAGGTGAAAAATCCTCCCCCTACCTCTGAGGCAAAAAATGGCAATTCTCTGAATGGAATTCTCTTCCTAATCCAGCAGCAAGCAGGCCTGGATTTCAGTGGCTATAAGGAAAGAACCATACTTAGAAGAGTTCACAAGGTGATGGCCGTCCATCAGATTCAGTCTTTACCAGCTTATTATTCTTTCCTAAAAGAACATCCAACCCAAGTAGAAGCACTATTTCAGGAAATGCTCATAGGGGTCACAGAATTCTTCAGAGATACCGAAGCTTTTGAAGAACTGGAAAGATATACCTTCCCTGAGCTGACTAATTCCTACCAAAATGGAAGTGAATTAAGGATATGGGTGTGTGCTTGCTCATCCGGAGAGGAAGCCTACTCTCTGGCCATCGCCCTACATGAATTTTCTGAGAAACAGGGAGCCTCCATACGGTTTAAAATCCTGGCCACAGACATAGATGAACAAGCTCTCCAAATAGCCAGTAAAGCGTCTTATCATGAAGAGCGTCTCCAGAATATGAGTGCCTTCATGAAAGAAAAATATTTTGACCAAAATGGGAAGAACTATGAGGTAAAGAAGTTTATCAGAGATCAGATCATTTTTGCCAGAAATGATGCTACTAATGATCCTCCTTTCATCAACCTGGACATGGTGGTATGTAGAAATCTACTCATCTACCTGAAACCAGATCTACAAAAACGATTACTGCTCCACTTCCATTTTGGCTTAAATCCAGGCGGATTCCTATGGTTAGGTGCTAGTGAAAATATTCAAACTCTGGAGCATAATTTTGAGGTAGTTAATGAAAAATGGCGCGTTTATAGGACCATGGGTGAAACCCCTAATTTTAGAAAGTACTATTCCAGCAGAAGGACTTCTCGGGAAGAGGGTCCTGAAAAAATCTATTTACAACCTAAGCGGTCCCGGAATCAGTTTGCCAGGAAATCCGCCAACTACTGGCCGGAATTTCTCCTTAAAAACTATATGACTCCCGGACTCATCTTTGACGAACAGTTTCTGATTCATTTCATTTGTGGACACGGAGGACAGTATCTACACATACCCAGCCTGGAACTGAATCATTACCTGCTAGACATGGTTTCCCAGGAACTGGTGTTAATTATAAGAGATTCCAGTATAAAGCTAGGAAAAGAGTCAGAGGTAGATACCCTGTTGTATAAGAATGTCTTAGTAGAAGAAAGAGAAAACATTCGTAAAAATATTAAGATTCAGTTTCTTCCTCCTGTTAGGTCCAGGCCAGGTGTCTTCTTTTACCTGGAATTCATGGAAACTGAAGCCTTGACTAAAGAAGACAATGTTCAACAAGTACACTTTCAGGTAGGGCAGGCAGAATCTCTGGAAATTATTCAGGACCTCCAGACTGACCTACGATATGCCCAGTATGAAGTCCAGCAAATACGGGAAGAATTGGAAACGAGCAGTGAGGAACTTCAGGCTTCTAATGAAGAACTCATAGCTTCCAATGAAGAACTTCAGAGCACCAATGAAGAATTGCAGTCTGTCAATGAAGAACTATACACCGTCAACAGTGAACTTCAAAGCAGAAACCGAGAACTAAGCAAGGCCAACGCTACAATAGATAACCTCCTCAACAGTACAGAAATAGGAACTCTGTTTCTGGATCCTGAACTAATGGTCCGCTTTTTTACCCCGCCTATCATCCAGTTAATTCCCTTAAAAGAGTCTGATCTGGGCAGGCCTATCAGACAGCTAACCTTTCCTTTTGATTACGAGGACCTGGAACAGGATGCTCATATAGTTATGCGGGATGAGGTATTACTAGACAAAGAATTACAAGGAGCTAATGAGCGCTGGTATCTCATAAGACTTACCCCCTACAGAAATGAAGCTTTTCTTATAGATGGTTTGGTCCTCACATTTGTAGACATTACAGAACGTAAGCAGGCTGAAATGCTAAGTATACGAGCTAACCTCCAATTATCTACCATCATTGATGCTATTCCTGAGTATCTTTTTATTACAGACCTGGAAGGGAATATCGTATATGCCAATAAGCTATTTGAACAAGCTAACCTACAAGTCATTTTGGGCAAGCACTACAGTAGTATAGTGGCCGTAGACACCCTGAAAGAAATAGATAGTAAAATAAAGGAGCTCATACAGTCAGGAAAAACCACTCTGGTGGAACTAGATGTTAAATTTCTTAATAAAGAACAGAAGCTGCTGGGGGCCACTCTATCTCTCATTAAGAACGAGGAGGGTTACCCGCATCAGGTGCTCATCATAGCCAGAGACATACAGCAGGAAAGGGCTCAGCAAAACGAACTCAAACAACAAATCCTCACCTTCCGGAACTTTATGGAAGAAACGCCTTACCCTGCCTGGATTAAAAATGAGCAGTTCCAATACCAATATGCAAATCCTGCCTTCCTTCAGCTGGTCAAACTCAATGGAGATTCCATCATAGGAAGAAATGATTTTGGGTTATTCCCTGAAATAGAAGCCAGGATCATGCGGAAAAATGATCAGCAGGTATTAGAACAAAATAAGGCCCTACAAACTACTGAAAGCTATGGCTTACCCAATAAAGTCTATCACCATACACTGGTAGTAAAATTTCCCCTGAAGGTAGGGGAACAGGAGACCTATATTGCTGGATTTACAGTAGATATTACCCCTATGAAGGAAGCAGAGGAAGGGGTGAAACAGCTGAATGCACAGCTTGAAGAAAGGGTAAAAGAAAGGACTGAAGCTCTTCTTAATGCTAATGAAGACCTGAGAACCTTTACCCGGTCTATAGCCCATGATTTACGTAATCCAATACGGGCTATCACCAGTTATTCTCAGATCATTCTGGATCAGCATATCAATGGTCAGCAAGCCGAACCCAAAAAATTTCTGGAGAATATTCTCCATCAATCCAAGCATATGTCCCAGCTTGTAGAAAGTCTACTTTTACTCGCAAAACTGGGAACTAAAGCTGTAAGAAAACAGCAGTTTTCGGTCCATTTATTAGCAAAAGAGATTTATAGGGATTTGGATATAGCGAGAAATGGGAAAGTATATGAAGCAGTATTCCACGAAGTTCCTGAAATTTATGGAGATATAGAACTCATGAGGCAGGTTCTGGTCAATCTGTTAGAAAATGCCATTAAATATTCCGCTAGTAAGGAAAATCCCAAGATAGAATTTGGAAGTTTTCAGGAAAAAGGGAGTTTACGGGTATCCTATTTTATTAAGGATAATGGAGTGGGGTTCGAGCCTAAATATGCGGAAAAGATTTTTGGTGTATTTGAAAGGCTACATCCTCAAGGTTCTTTTGAAGGCAGTGGAATTGGGCTTTCTATAGTGAAAAGAGCTATAGAATTACAAAATGGATCTGTCTGGGCAAAGTCAGCATTAGGGAGAGGGACCACATTTTTTTTCAGTTTACCCGAAAAGTCCCAAAAGGAATAAGAGCACATGAAAACGCAACAACAAGAAATCCTCCTAATCGAAGACAATGAACTGGATGCTCATCTGGTAGAATTGTCGTTTTCATCTATTGATGAAAACCTTAAGCTCACCTGGATGGATAATGGAGAGAAATGCCTGGAGTACTTAAGAGTAGCTCCTACCCCCCCCAAGATGGTCATCCTTGACCTTAAAATGCCAGGTATGGATGGATTTGATACCTTAGAACTTATCCGCAAAGAAAACCTGAAGAAGTTCCCCATCATTATTTTCTCTGGTTCTAATCTGTCTGAAGATTCTCTTAGGGCCTATCAGCTAGGCGCTGATGATTTCTTTCAGAAACCTTATGACTTTCTGGAAACCAAAGTGATGATTCACGCCATCCTGAATAAGTGGATGGTTAGTATCGCATAAAGATTTCCATACATCATTTCATATACAAGCCATTCTCAGGAATGGCTTTAATTGTTTGTGAGGGATAACTAAAAAGCAGACGTAAGCTACCTCTTACTTCTTTTTCCGTCACCCCGGTGGATCTTTGCGGATGAGATGTAGGTCAGCCGGGGTCTAGCGGCACTCAGATAATCCACTCTCTCCTAAAAGGAGTGGGATGCCTGTGAAGATACACCAGAAGATCTCGGTCTACGCTTCTAGCAATACCCTACAGCACAACCGCGATGACGAGCAGGTAGTAAGGGCGATACTTCTTTTGCCCTAGCCATTTAACAGGCAGCTCATAAGCTTCCTAACCCACCTATGTCTCTCATCCCCGGAGGAGATCTGCACGCTCATGCAAACTTATGCTGCTGCTGTTTAGGAATGCTGAAGTAAAAGGAAGCACCTTCCCCCTGCACACTTTCTCCCCAAATTCTGCCTTCATGATGCTGAACCAAGCGTGCTACATTAGCAAGGCCTATTCCATAGCCGGGAAACTCCTCCCGATTATGTAATCGCTGAAATACCGTGAATAATTTATTAGCCAAAGCACTATCGAAGCCTGCACCATTATCATGAATGGAAAAGATTATCTCTTCATCTCGTTCCTCTGCTTTTACGCTAATGAAGGTTTTTTCCTTTTTTGAAGAATACTTAACCGCATTAGAGATCAGGTTTTCCCACACCAGTCTAAGCATACGAGAGTCTGCCATACAGTTAGGGATAGCATCTAGCTCCCAACAAATGTGCTGTTGCTGATTAGACTCCTTAAACTCTGTTAAAATCCCCAAGACAAGCTCATGAGAGTTTACCCAGCTCTTATGGGGTTTTGCATTTCTATTGCGGGAATATGCCAGTAAATCATCTATCATTTCTCCCAGTCGCTTTGAGGCCCCCATTACCCAACCCAGTCTCTCATTCCCCGTTTGACTCAGCTTATCTTCTTCCGCTAACTTCAGAAGTTGTGTATATGAAATGATATGCCTGACGGGCGCACGTAAATCATGGGATACAGAATAGACAAATTGCTCCAACTCGTGGTTTGAATTCATTACCTCCTGCTCAGCCACCTTTTGATTATGAATACTTCTGGCTATGCCTATAATGGTATGCTCTCCTTCCTCTTTATGGAATAGACTTTCTGTAGATTCCAGCCACACATAATCGTTCGTCTTTTTGCTAAGAATTCTAAACTCCACTTTTACCGTTTGCCCTTCCTCCAGATTAGGTAGAGTCTCACGATGATGCTCAAATACTTTCGTTAAGTCTTCTGGATGTACCGTATTTTGTAAGAATTTCCCACCCATATCCTGAATATCTTCCTCTGAATATCCTAGTATTTCTGAGAGAGATCTGTTAGCAAATACATTCCTTTTTTTGAGGAGATCATACACATAAATAATGGCAGGGGAGGTAAACAGGATTCTATTTTGGAAATGAAGGGTCCCCTGTAATTTTTGATTTGTCTCTTCCAGGCAAAACTCAGCTTTTTTCCTATCGTCTATATTCCTGGCTATCCCAATAACCTTAAGAATTTTCCCATCCTCACTTTTCTCAAATACACTTTCTGAGCACTCAAACCACACATATACTTTCTCAAACTTATGGAGTAGACGGAAGGAGATCCTCACCACCTGATCATCCCTTAGGGTAGGAAGGACATTCACATAGTGATTCATCACAATGTCCAGATCATCAGGATGCACAAGAGAAGGGAGTAATGCCTTTCCCATCTCAATAACCTCTTTCTCTGTATAGCCCAGCTCAACAAAAGTAGACCGGTTTACAAATTCATCCTGGAAACTGACCAGGTCAAAGAGGTATACCATATCAGGAGAAGTGGATAGAATCTTATCCTGAAAGTATAGCGCTTCCTGTAGCTTATGTTCTCTTTCCTGACTTTCAGTAACATCCTGGGTAGTGCCTATGGTCTTCCCACGTGGGTTCTTGCCAAAAATGGTATCCTTGAGCCAAATGTATCCTCCATTGTTAAGTAAATACCTGTAAGTGATGGAAACGGGAAAGGCTGTATGCTTTTCATTTCTGAACACTTCCTTTTTCTCCCTATCATCAGGATGTATACGCTCAATTGCCTTTTGAGTAGCATTTATGGGATCTACCTCTCCATCTTGAAAGTGGTGAATATCCAGGTAAGTATGAGTAAATTTAGTTTCCCCCGTTTCTGCATCCATTATCCAGGTACAAGAAGAGGTCGTTTTTTCACCGGTTTCCAGCAGCTGCTTTTGGATGCTTAATTCAAGGGTAAGGGATTCTACATCTACGGCCTCTTTAATGACTAAGGCTACCGTATTCTCTCCCAGAAAGTGAGAACTAGCCTCATATAAGCGGGGTCCCATTTTAGCATCCACAAAGGTTTCCAATCCAAGTGAAACGGTGGATTTTTTGGCCAGAGCCTTCATTAAGGAATTAGGAAAGGGAGCACCCCCATCATAAGCTTGGGGATATAATTCACGCTTTGTCTTCCCAATAAACTCTTCTTCCCGGAGACCCGTGATCCGAAGCATTTTCTCATTTGCATACACATATCTGAAGTCAATATTCTCCGCGGAAACCAACTCCATTATGGTCACACCAAAAGGCAGTGTATCTGCAAGGGATTTAAAAAAGGTAGGTTTGATGGAAGTCATGATGTCAGCTGCATGCCTAATTTACAGAACATTAATAGCATTGTAAAGATTTTGCATATGAAAATTTCTATAATCGAAGTAGAGTAAACTGTACTCATTTAGAGGGAAGAGTTTGTAGGGTATACTGATAGAATGAGGAGTAACATTCCGTATATCCCAGAGGAAAGGCAGAAGGTACCTGCTCCACATCCTCTTCTTTGCCCTCTCTCCGTATCACACCGGCGGGCTTTCACAGATGGGATGTGGTATCTGTGAAGAGGTAAACTCACATAGTAAGGGTGAAATATCTTTCACCCAAGCCATACCAATGGAATTATTCCAGCATACTTACTCACCTGAGTAACGTAACCCACCTCTGTCTCTCTTCCCAAGAGGAGATCAGCGCACCGGAGCCTGAAGGATGCTTTTACAAGGAAATGATATATGTACTGGCCTAAAGATGAGGCATGCCTTATCCCCATAAAAAGCAGTGGGGAGCAAATATATTTTCGCTCCCTACCCTAATTTATATCGGATGATCTACAGTCTTATCGCTTCGTAAATTTACCAGTCTCTTCTAGTTCTTCAGCCATGGGGAAAAGCTTCAGGGCTTCCTGAAGGACCTCATCTGACTCAAAATAGACCGGAAAGAAACCGTCGTCTCCAAACAGTCTCCTCCCAATAAATGCTTTCACATAGGTTCTGATCAGTTCGCCGGATTTATCATATCCTCTCTCGTCGAACTTCACGCCCAGCTCCTTGGCTTCAGCTATGAATGACGACATGATAGCGTCTGTTAGAGTGAAATTATTTTTGAAAGATTTACTGTCTGGATATAGCGTATTTAAGTCAGAATGCTCGTCCACATAGTGGAAGGCAAAGGTTCTAAAGGCATTTTTGCTGTTTAGTTGAGACAGATACCTGCTTCCTTTGGTAGTATCTTCTGGAATGAATACATCTGGTACTATCCCTCCCCCTCCGTAGACCTTTCTGCCTGAAGCTGTTTCATAGGTCAGAGAATCAGGTAACTGTATCTTACTTTCATCAAAGATTTCTCCGGATTCAAAACGCTCCAGAATTTCCTGGTCATATTCTGCGGAAGTCTTGTCATAAGGTTTCTGGATAGACCTTCCACTAGGAGTATAATACTTGGAGATCACCAGCCTGATGGCAGATCCATCTTCAAAGTCTTCCTGAATCTGAACCAGCCCTTTCCCAAAGGACCTTACCCCCGCAATAATGCCTCTATCATGGTCCTGCACTGCCCCTGCTACAATCTCACTGGCAGAAGCAGAGCTATAATCTATCAGGATCACCAGCGCTCCTTCTTCGAAACTGCTTAAAGAGGCGGTAGCTTCGTGCTGCTGACGGAAATGGCTAATTCTTCCCTGTGTAGATACAATGAGTTTTCCCGCTGGCAAGAACTCATCTGCCATTTTATTGGCCATGGTCATATAGCCCCCAGGATTCGTTCGTAGGTCCAGTACCAGTCTCTTCATTCCCTGCGCCAGGAGTTTATCCAGGTGCTCTTTAAACTCAGCATAGGTGGTTTCCGCAAATCTGGATACCTGTATAAAACCCGTCTGCTTATCCATCATATAAGAATAGTTAACAGAATGAATGGGTATTTTATCTCTGATAATGTCAAAGTCCAAGTATTCATTAATGGTAGATCGGTAGATCTTAACTTTTACTTCTGAGCCTCTGGGGCCTTTCAGGTGAGAATAGACGTCTGTATTACTGATCCCTACACCAGCTACGCTTTTTCCATCTACAGTTATGATCCTATCTCCTGACTGTATCCCCAGTTTCTCACTTGGACCGCCCGCCAAGGGGGTTACCACGTAAATGGTGTCTTCAATAATTTCAAACTGTATCCCTATTCCATCAAAGCTCCCTTCCATGCGCTCTTGCATCTGGCCCATCTCAGGAGCAGAGAAATAGGTGGAGTGTGGATCCAGACCGTCCATGATTCCCTGTATGGCATCATCCACCAGCTTATCATGGTCAGGTTCCATCACATAATTTTCTTCTATGAACTCTAATGCCTGCTGAAACTTCTTAATGTTTGCATCCAGGGCTGCACTTCTGGAGACAGAAGAAGTATCTTTAATTCTGAATCCCACGAGAAGGCCTATCACAACAAAAGCAAAACCGAAAAGGAAATATCTAAACGCTCGATGCATGGATTTGGTAATGAAAAGATGACAAGTAGAAATGTGAATTGAATAGAAAGATGACTGTTTCTAGACAGAGCAGGAAAGCAACCATTAATATACCTGTAATTAACGAGGATAAAAAAATGTTTCAATTTTGAAGGATAGTCGGTCCTTATTTCTAGACAAAAGACAAGTCTTATCTACTCAGGTTGCTATAAGGCTGCTGCTATGTCATATTTGGGTAGGTAAATCCCCACTTTACATTCGGAAAGTAGATTTCTTTTGGGTGATAGAAAGATAAGTGCATAGCTTTGTAAAAAATTTGAAAGCCCCATGGCAGAAAAAGTAACAGAACAAGCTTCCCTTTATGACAAGCTAGATCATATGAGTACGCAAGAGCTCCTTACTCATATGAATGAAGAGGACCATAAAGTTCCCCAAATTATTCAGGGAATCATTCCTCAGATTTCAGAGGTAGTAGAGCATGTATATACCCAGATGAAAGAAGGGGGAAGGCTATTTTATATAGGGAGTGGAACCAGTGGAAGGTTAGGCATAGTGGATGCCTCTGAATGTCCGCCTACTTACGGGGTTCCCCATGGTTGGGTAGTAGGCATCATAGCCGGGGGAGATTCTGCCATTAGAAAGGCCGTAGAGTTTGCGGAAGATAGTACGGAGCAGGGTTGGAAGGATCTGCAGGATCACAAGATCTCTAGTGCTGATTTTGTGATAGGCATTACGGCTAGCGGAACTACCCCATATGTATTAGGTGCTGTGGAAGAAGCCAAAAAGGCAGGTATCCCTACTGCGGGCATTACCTGTAATCCAGGCGCACCGCTGTCTCAATTAGTAGATTATCCCATAGAAGCTGTAGTAGGACCAGAATTTGTAACAGGTAGTACACGTATGAAAGCCGGTACTGCCCAGAAGCTGATCCTAAACATGATATCCACCTCTGTCATGATCAGATTGGGGCGTGTCAAGGGTAACAAGATGGTGGATATGCAACTCTCAAACCATAAACTTGTAGGAAGAGGAACCCGTATGATAATGGATGAGACCCAGTTAGATGAGTCTACAGCAAAGGAACTCCTCCTTAAACATGGAAGCGTAAGAAAAGCATTGATCGCACATAAGGATGCGCATAAGTAACTATTATTTCTCTCTTGTCCTCCTTGCCATTGGCTCATGCTGGATACTTTCAGGATGTGCCGGAAGTAAAAAAGCTATAGATGTAAATGGGACCTCTTCCAGTCAGATAGGAGATCTCATGCCAGCTAAAGGCTTAACAGAATGGAGAGGCTACAGTACGCGGGATACCCTTTTCTCAGAAGGAGACTTCTCCTGGCGTGGCCTCTACCTTAGTTATCCAGAAGGCTATGTGTTATTAGAAGAAGATTTTAGTCAGGCTGGTATGCCTGCACAGGGCTTCATTAACAGAATTAGAATAGAAACGCCTCAGGAAAAGGTACTGAACTCTCTTCAGGTAGGGATGTCAGTACGTGAGCTAAAGTCATTTGCCAGCAAATGGTATGTCCTCTATCTTGAGGATTACAAGATGGTAGATATTTCTTCTGAGCAGTAAACCGGATTACATTTTTTAGTACCTGCAGAACATCTACTTACTCAAGATCACGCCTCTCTTAAAATGAAACATATTAATAAGGAAGCAAAAATCGTTTCCATAGTGATAATGTAGTTGTAATCTATACCCATGCACCTGCTGAAAAAGCTTCTCCTCTTAGTATGTATTCTCAACTTGCTCCAAGTATCAGCCCAGGAAGAACTTCCTGTAGAACAAACCCCCTTACAACTTGGATTAGGAATGGGTGCCATTAACTATCTGGGTGACTTCACTGAAGGCAGTT
>JBCBKZ010000960.1:0-1857 GCA_038520955.1 Bacteroidota bacterium
GACGGAAATCATTTCAAATGGGAACAGATACTCCGTCATCAGCATCTGGCCCAAAGGCTCCACTTTCCCAAATGCAAAAGGACCTTTCACACTATCATCTGCAAACTCTCTAAATACATAAAGTAACTCCACCACTAATACTATCCCCAGGAGTAGACTCAAGAGGCGCGTAGGAGATAAGTCAAGTATTCCCTTTTCTTCACTAAGATTCAGGAGCATAATAACAAAGAGGAAAAGTACCATAATGGCTCCGGCATATACCAGAATCTGGATAGCTGCCAGAAATTCTGCATTTAAGGAAAGGTACAGGCCACTGATACTAAAGAAGTTTAGGATAAGGCAGAGTGCCGAATAAACCGGGTTTCTGTTGAATATGAGTCCTACCCCTCCGCCAATTCCAAGAATGGCGAAAAACCAAAACATGATAGTCTGTAATCCGGCTTCCATTTTCGTTCTTTGTTAATGGCCGAAATTGGCCAATAAAAAGGATAAATCCAATATTGATAAGGACTCTTAGGGAGCATAGTTCTGTAAAATTCTTTCGAGATCTTCCGGGGTATCTACTGCGGGAGAATGAAGCTCTGTAATAGCAGTCTTGATTCTGAGTCCATGGGCTAACCATCTGAGTTGCTCCAGAGATTCTGCCATTTCCAGAGAGGCAGGAGGCATAGCCTCTATTTTCTGGATAGCTTCAGTGGAAAAGCCATATATCCCAATGTGCTTATAAAAAGGGTGATGCTCCAGCCACTTACTTCTGTCGCCTTCTTTTCTAACAAATGGAATAGGGCTTCTGCTAAAGTACAATGCGTACCCCTCTGTATCAGCTACCACCTTTACTGAATTGGGATCAAAGATTTTATCAGCATCTTTTATGGGCTGAATCAGGGTTCCTATTCCTTTTTGGGGGTCATGGATGATCAGCTCTACCAATTGGTCAATCTGGGCGGGATCTATATAGGGCTCATCTCCCTGAATGTTTACGTAATGTGTATAGCCGGAGAATTGTTCAGCCACCTCTATTAGCCTATCAGTACCTGATGGGTGGTCATCCCTGGTCATCATGACTTCTCCACCTGACTCAAGCACATGATTATATATGCGCTGATCGTCTGTAGCCACCACTACCTTCTGAAGTCTTTGGGCTTTCAAGCACTGTTCCACCACTCGCTGTATCATGGACTTCCCATGAATATCCGCCAAAGGCTTTCCAGGAAACCTGGTGGATGCATATCTGGCTGGAATAACTCCTAATACCATATTTAGCTGATTAATTTATCATGAATGACCAACATCAAAACCCCACTTCTCAGCGTCCAGAGTATTGTTCTGATCCAGTTAGTTTGAACCAATTGATGAATGGTATCCAGATCTTTACTTTTGAGCAGTCGGGTATGCTGGGGTACCTGAAAGAGAAAGGTAGTCAACCAGATGGTCCCTAATCCTATTCCGTCCACCCAGAACCACCATACAGACATCAATTCTGGTTGTAAGTAAGCCAGTAGCGGTAAGGAACCTAACTCCAACAGCATAGCAGGCATAACTACATAAGAAGTGGTTCTCATGTGGATCTCCTCATAGCGGATAAATTCTGATAGATCTACCATCCTAAACAAGGGATAGTGGACTACCTGCACAAACCAGATAAGGCCAGTCATGAAGAAAGTAGTCGCTATATGAATGATAAATACCCACTGGTAGAACATCTTCCCAAATTACTATTTCAAGAATCACGAAAAAATCTGGCACAATTGTTTCTGATCTATTTGAGGATATTTTCTATAGTCTTCTCTAAGTCAAAAGCTAAACTTAACCCACAACAAAATTATTTCGTAAATTTCCTATATCAGCCATTATCAA
>JBCBKZ010000961.1:0-1856 GCA_038520955.1 Bacteroidota bacterium
AATTCATTCGCAAGTGATCTTCTTCATTTTCCTTGTTGAAAACGAAGCAAAAAACAAGAACGAACAAACCAAGGCCTTCCCATAGGCCCTCCTCCCCGCGTTCGTTCACCCCTACACACAAGTGAATATCTATTAGTAGAGTGTAATCAATTAAATTCTCGAATTTTTAAATTTTTTTATTCATCATGTCCAAAATGGGGGAGCTCATTTGTCTATAGGGTAAACTCACTTAATTGAAACAAATGAAAAAATTCTTATTACTACTGCACGACAAGGTAGAACAGTTAGATCAACTGTCCCCTAAGGATATGGAAAACCTGGTACAGGAACATATGGCATGGGCTGGTAAACTCGCAGAAGAGGGTCATATGATAGAGGGGGAAGGACTGGAAGAAAAAAGCATCACCATCAGCGGGAAGGATAGCGTTGTGAAGGATGGTACCTTCCTGGAAGCAAAAGAAATCATAGGTGGATTCTACTATCTACAAGCCAATTCCTTAGAAGAGGTCATAGAGTTAGCCAAAGATTGTCCTTGCCATTTATGGGGAGGTACCACAGAGATACGTCCTATCATGAACTATGAAGAATGATTCACTAGAACATACCTTATCAGCAAACTTCAGGGTGTATCATGGGAAGCTGTTTTCAGCTTTGCTGGATCGCTTTGGGACGACCTATGTCCAGGAAGTGGAAGATGCTCTCCAGAATGCTTTTCTAAAAGCAGTAAAAAGCTGGAAACCTGATAGAGTGCCCCAAAATCCTGAAGGCTGGTTGTATACCGTGGCAAAAAATGATCTGCTAAACGAGATGAAAAAAATGAAACGACAGCCTTTAGAGGGAGCTACTTCTGATCGGTATGATTCAGCTCCGCTAGAAGATTTGCGACTCAAGACCCTTTTGTTCTTAGCCATGAATGAGGAACTATCTTATTCTGCGAAGGTCCTGTTCATTCTCAAAAATGTCTTTGGGTTACATGTGAGAGAAATAAGCGAGTCCACGCTCTTGTCAGAGGAAGCTATTTATAAACAGGTGAGTAGAGCCAGAAAGAAGCTATTAGGGACTTCTTCAGTTGATCTCTTTGATACCACCTTTGAAAGAGCGAAAGACTATGATCTGTCATTAGTGGAGGAAACTCTGCATGCAGTGTTTACCATAGGCTTTGACTCATTTGATGAAAAGGTAGAGGCTATCATGAATGAAGACCTTTGCGTGGAAGCCTTGGCGCTAACGAGATTACTACATGATACTTATCAGTTGCCTTCTACCCAGAATCTATTAGCCTTAATCTGTTTTCATCTGGCCAGAATACCTGCAAGAATTGAGAATGGAGAGCTTATGCCCCTCCAGCAGCAGAATAAGGGAAAATGGAATCAGGAGTTGATTGGCCTTGGCTATCAATTTCTGACTAAGCCTGAAGACTTTGATCCTTATTATTTGGAAGCCCTGATCACCAGTAAGCATATGATGGCAGACGGCTTTGATCAGACACACTGGGAGGATATTATAGGCTTGTACAAATTCTGGCTTAGTCATCTGGAGTCTCCCTTGCTCAAATTGAACCTGAGTTATGGCCTGCACCAAGCCGGTAGGAGAGATGAAGCCATGGAAATCCTGAATGAGCTGAAAGCACAACTACCGGAAGACCATTTTTACCTCTCCGTAGTCAGGGCGGAGATCCAACAAGCTTCTGCTTCATCTGAGTCCCGGAATATTCTCCAGGGATTAGTCGAAAACATGAATCAGCAAGCGAGAAAAGAATTCTTACTTAAAAAAATTAATCAGCACACCTAATCATGAAAAATATACTCATAGCCTTCGGATTTCTTCTTTCCATATCATCCTGTAAACAAACAGGT
>JBCBKZ010000962.1:0-1851 GCA_038520955.1 Bacteroidota bacterium
ATTATACAAAACACTAACCTGGGGATAAAAAGCAGAATGGAAAAGCGAACAATAGAATACAAACAAAAAAGCCTAAAGAACTGAATTCCAGTATAGTAAATGAAAGGTAAGTCTATTGCGTAATCGTTGTACAACCGCTCAGTAGTCTCATTCTGAAGTAAGAAATTATTGTCAAGAAATAGTTTGATTATAGCCTTTCTTCACTTCTCAGTATCCCTAATTCCAACCCTCTCAATTCTGCCAACCCCCTTAAGCGACCAATAGCGGAATAGCCGGGATTGGTTTTCTTATTCAAATCATCCAGCATTTGATGACCATGATCTGGTCGCATGGGAATGGATTTCTGCTCAGTAGTCGCAACAGTTAATAAGCTTTTCATGACCGAAAACATATCTACATCTCCTTCAAGATGGTTAGCTTCATAGAAGTTGCCATGCTCGTCTCTTTTTGTAGCTCGAAGATGGATGAAATGAATCCGCTTACCGAACTTCTCTATCATTCTGCTCAGATCATTGTCAGGCCTCACTCCAAACGAGCCTGTACAAAAGCATAAGCCATTATGAGTAGAATTAACTGCCTCAAAAATCGCTTGCACATCTTCCTCTGTACTGACTACCCGTGGCAAACCCAATAAAGGAAAGGGAGGATCATCAGGGTGTATGGCCATTCTCACGCCTGCCTCTTCAGCAGTAGGGATAATTTGCTGCAAGAAGGAAATCAGGTTTTCCCGTAAAGTGGAAGCATCAATATCCGAATAGGTATCAAGAATGGCTTGAAATTCTTCCAGTTTACCCGCCTCCTCCGTAGTTCCGCCAGGTAGTCCCGCAATGATGTTTTGGGTTAGCTTCTCCTTCTCGACTTCTGTCATTTCGGCGAAACGGAGGGCAGCTCTTTGTTGGGTATCTGCATCATAGTCCAGCAAGGCATTTGAACGTCCGAGGATATGGATATCAAAGGCGGCAAAAGCTGCTTTCTCAAACCATAAAGCTGTGGAGCCATCTGGCATCTCAAACGCTAGCTCTGTTCTGGACCAGTCTAACACAGGCATGAAATTGTAAGTAACTACCCTCACGTCGCAAGCCGCTAAATTGAGGATGCTTTGCTTATAGTTTTCTATGTATTCCAAATACTGACCGGAAGCTCGTTTAATATCTTCATGGACCGGTATACTTTCAACCACAGACCAGCTTAATCCAGTAGTTTCTATCGTCTCTTTACGCTTGTTGATCTCTTCAAGTGGCCAGACCTGCCCATTGGGAATATGATGGAGGGCGGTAACTACACCTGTTGCCCCTGCCTGCTTTATGTCTGCCAGGCTGACTGGGTCATCAGGACCATACCATCGCCAGCATTGTTCTAGTTTATGCATGAGGGATTAAATGAGAGAATGATTGAATTTTGAATGGCATGCCTATTCCTAGTTCAATATTTCTTCTTGTTAGGGAATGCATGGGGTGAAATGTTGTCCTTTAGTAAATGAATGTACAAATTTTCACAAAGAGGCTAAATGGAATTCTGTAGTAGCTTACTATCAGTGTGATTCCTCACCTATTCCTAATTGAGCTCAAAACCAAGATAATCTACTGACTCATTGGTTTGGCCGAACCTATCTTATGGACGAAAGAGTGAATGGAAAAGAAGCCTTTGTAAAAAGTAATAGGAGTTTAACATTACAGCTCCCCGCTAAAAAGATTCTCTATCATTTGGCTTATAAAGCGTAATTGCCCAAATCGTGGAAAGCACCTCAGTCGAATGAAGTTTTGAAATTTCTGGCTTACGTTAAAATAAAAAATACTTACCGCTATTTGCTAGTAAGTGCTTTTTTCATTTACACAAGAATAGTAATGAGTT
>JBCBKZ010000963.1:0-1842 GCA_038520955.1 Bacteroidota bacterium
ATAAATTGGTTAAAGTCGCATGTCGTTTCGTAATGAGGCGGCATGTGTTTTTTGAGAGAACAGGAAGATTCTTAGCAGTACACAAAAAAGAGACTCCTATTTTTTCCACAATAATTACTGATTTCAACAGATAATCCACATACTTATCCACAACAAATGCCTTTTCAGACATTCCAGACTGAGAATATCCATAGGGAAAGAGGTTTCAAAAAAGGATTATATTAAATTCGCCAAAAGGCTTATTGGTAATCATGAGAGAGGTGATCCGAAGAATAAGAACCTTTGCATCCATTCATCCAGAACCTCAGAAGCACCCTGAGTCATGGTTCTTGCAGGAGTTGAAAGAATTCTCTGAGAAGGGGAACCTTGTCCTTCATGAAGTCTATGAACAAGCAGGGGTAGTAGATCACAGGTCTATCTTTAGGTACACCCCTAAGGGAGACCTACTGGCTGAGATTCTCTACAAATCAGACGGGACCCTTTGGGAAACCACTACCTACGTTCGTAATAAGAAAGGGAAGCTGGAAGAAATTCATCATCAGTATGAAGATGGTTCCAGCACCATCACCCAGATATCCGGTAACAAATCTGAAGAAATCATCCGAATTCAGGATGAGAAAAATAAGCTGGACAGCATCACCCATAAGCAGTATGATGCAGAGGGAAGGTTGGTCAAGGAAACTGTCCTTAATAGTGAGGAAGAAACAGAACAAGAGCTCCACTTTCAGTACGATGAGGAAGGCAGGTTAATAGAAAGATTGGATGTAGATGCCAAAAATGAGGTTCAGATTAAGTACTCCCTCAGGTATGATAACATGGGTAACCTTACCACTAAACTAGGCATCACCCAGGAAGGAAAAATAGCTGAGAGGCATTCTTACCTATATGATAATGAAGGCAAGCTGATAGAAGAAAGAGAGAATGGCCTACAGGTGCAGTACACCTATGACCAGGATGGCAAATGCATTAAGGAGGAAACCTTAAACGCCCAGGGAGTACCTGAAGCCACCAGACATTTCAGCTATAATAAAGAAGGATTACTTAACGGAAGCTTCTCCTATCATACAGGAGATCAGTATGAAATAGAACCTCAAGTAGTTGCCAGAACCAAGCCCTCCTACCTAAGTACACGCATTGAATACGATTACTTTTAGAAAACTTTAACACTTCTCCCTCATCTGTGTAAGCTGCCTGACACGTAATTCTCATAAGGAATCACATCTTTGGGATATCTGAACAACTCATGTTCACACGAAGTTATAACCTGTAAATCAAGCTATTCCCCATGTCTAATATTCACATTCCTAAGCCCTGGGAACTTAAAGGGTTAAGAGCCACTGATGAAAGCATTTACAACAACAGACGTGCCTTTATCAAGCAACTCGGGTTGCTGGGTATAGGTGCTGTAGCTAGCCCTGCCCTATTAGGTGCCTGCCAAAACCCTGCTCAACAAGGAGGTTCAAACGCTTCTCCATTAGAAGATGCTCCCAGTTTCACCTTTGAGGGGATGAATGAGCTTTACCCTGCTAGTCTGAATCCCAAGTATACCCTGGACAGAGAAATGACCAAGGAGTACGATGCTACTCACTACAACAACTTCTATGAGTTTATCAAAGATAGAGACATCTATACCATTCATAGATTTGTGAACACATCTGAATCTGTAGGTTCTCTCTTCCAAGGGAAATTTCTTCATGATTTCTTCCAGGTAGAAAGTTCCTGTATTTTCTGCCATACCTGTCACCTCAAACTTCCAGTCGCTTGTATCAAAGGTGTTCACAAATCTATGAATGGTATAGATGTCTCTATCTTTGATAAACTCATAGAAGTTGTTGTAGTGAG
>JBCBKZ010000964.1:0-1838 GCA_038520955.1 Bacteroidota bacterium
CATGAGCAAAAAAGTAAATTTCTTCTAATCCTTGCTGGATCAGATACTTGATTCTCTCCATCCAGGTATCTACTCGTTGGAAGTCAGTAGGGTGAAGGGCGTTCCCTACGAACCTGAGCATGAGAATCTTGTTATTCAGGCTCATGTGGAGGACATCTCTTCTACCCGATACATCTGTGATGAGTGCACCTGAACCATGTGAGGCTAATAGTTCATAGGCCGCCCCTATGAGTAATTGATCCTGAAACCAGCCTTCATGCCTGAGCTCAAAGAGGATGGGAAGGTCCTTAGGCCAGGCAGATAGGAAAAACTCCAGATTCCCTATCATACTCGGATCAAAGGAGGGGTGCATCTGTACAAAAGTAGGCCCTAACTTTTCTTCAAAATGACGTATAGACTCACAAAAGGCCAACGTCTGATCCTGATTGAGCAGCTTGGAGTAGTGTGAAATGGTCTGTGGAAGCTTGGGACAGAAGATGAAGCTTTTATCCGAGGCCTCTTTCCATCTCTTGACAATCTCTATTTTGGGAATTCTGTAGTGAGTGGTATTCAGCTCTATGGTGTTGAAAGACTTGGAATACCAGTGGAGATAATCAGCCTGCTTGGTTTTGGGAGGATAAAGTACTTCCCTCCAATCCTTACTGGACCATTGAGGACAGCCTATATATACTTTCAAAGGGGCAGGAGAGGGGGTACCTCCCAAGGCGGTTAGGGTTCTGGGGTCCAATTCAGGTAGCTGAAAATCTACCTGGCTGATATCTGCTAATTTGCCAAATTTCACATCGCTAAGGTAGGGAAAAGCTGCTAATGTTCTCCCGCTGGGAAGAAATAGAATTGGAAAACTCCCACCTGTTTCCAGGTAGGAGCACCTTAATAAATCAACCTTAGGACGAGAATTAAACTTCTACCATGTCGCCTGTTGCCAGGTCCAATGTAAATCGTTGGCCATCTATAGAGATGAGGGCATTTCCTTGTCCGTCAAAGGAGACATCTCCGGTCATGTTGAAGGTGTTTCCTCTGGCTGTGCTGCCTGCCAGGGTGAAAGTAGCAGATCCTCCGTTGATACGCTTGTCGTTAAGGTCTACTACCAGATCATTCAGATTGAAGGTTACGGAAGCGTTACTGGAGGTCTTGTTGAATATCTTGGAGTCGAATGAGCCTGTACGAGTGTAAGAGCCATTCACTTCAAAAATGATATAATCATTTGAAAGTGATTCTAATGACAGACTGGAAGAACCTGTGTTTGAAGAAGCCATTCTTGGCGCATCAAAGATGGAGCTGTACGCTACTTCATAGGAGAAAGTCTGAGGTACATCACCTACACATCCTACCCCAAAGTCATAGCTTAGATCTCCTGAGTAAGAGATGGCCGCTCCTGAAGGACTGGAGATGCTATAGGCAGTATCTCTTTGGACCCCACATGGATCGAAGTTTGTCTCGGTAGCCATTTCTTCAGAAGTTTCTGCTACCTCTACGGTTACTTCATCCAGCCCAGCAGAAGAACTGGCTAGAGAGGTGCCCACGATTTCTGCGGCTTCTTCAGTGGTGATTTCAGAGTTAGCAGAAGGGGTTTCTTCATTGTCAGTACAACTTGCAAAGGCTAGAAGAGAAAGGACTAGAATAATGACTGTGTAAACGGATTTCATGACTAAAAAAATTGGTTAATTGGTTAAATAGATTTTGAATTTCTTATTCAACCAAATAAGCCTTAGCCTTAAATCCTGTACTCAATATGGATGTGAATTTTTTTATGAGGGATATCGAGGATGTGTCAAAATAGGGCCATACTGTAAATTTAGGCCTATTTTGAAGGTAAAAATAATTTCATAAATAAGAAA
>JBCBKZ010000965.1:0-1837 GCA_038520955.1 Bacteroidota bacterium
TTACGCTTTTGTATAAGCAAAAGATAGTTTTCTTATATGCTGATTGAGGGACTACTACCTACATTTCCATCATATACCATGGAGAAAAATTCGGGAGAATTAATTCGGAAAATGGGGTATTTTGAATATTTTGACTAAGCAAGAGGACTAAATTGTGGTTTCGTACACTGAAAAGGTAAGAATCCCACTTTCCTCTAGGCACATTTTCACACATTAACTACTACTACTCTGAACTGGCTCGACTACATCATCGTAATATTATATGCCTTGGGCTTCCTCAGCTTGGGCTATTTTTTTAAGGATAATAACTCTTCCGAAGACTACTTCCTGGGAGGAAGAAGTATGGGATGGTTCCCCTTAAGTTTGTCCACCATGGCTACCCAGCTTTCAGCCATCAGCTTTATCTCTGCCCCTGCCTTTGTGGGGATGAGAGAGGGAGGAGGAATGCAATGGCTGACTTATGAACTGGCAGTCCCCTTAGCTATGATTTTCATCATGGTAGTCCTGATTCCAAATCTGTATAAGTCAGGTATAGTCAGTGTATATGAGTACCTGGAAAAAAGATTTAATGCTTCAACCAGGCTATTAATCAGTACCGTATTTCAAATTAGTAGATCCTTTGCTACCGGAGTGATGGTTTATGCCCTGGCCTTAATTATCCAGTCTGTCATTCACATTCCCTTCTGGCAAACGATATTAATTATTGGGGTGATTACCCTAATCTACTCTTATCAGGGAGGAATGAAAGCGGTAATTTGGGGGGATGTAATACAGATGATCATTCTTTTTGGCGGAATAATTATTTGCCTCATTTACGGAATAAAAGAATTAGGGGGATGGTCTATTTTTATGGAAAATGTGGACGTAGATCGTACAATGGCAGTGGACTTTAGCAAATTTGGATTCAATGGAGATGGATTTGGCTTCTGGCCCATGCTGGTAGGGGGCTTCTTCCTCTATGTCTCTTATTATGGAACAGACCAGAGTCAAAGTCAGCGCCTACTTTCAGCCAAGGATCTTCCTACTGTAAGACAACTCCTGACCGTAAACGGCCTACTGAGATTTCCAGTAACCCTGATTTACTGTCTCATGGGATTAGTTTTGGGAACATTACTCGCACAGGATCCTAGCTTCCAGCAGGCCATAGCAGATACTTTTACTGCCTCAAATGGGGCGTTGAAGAGCCAAACAGACCTTCTGGTTCCCATTTTTATCACAAAATATCTTCCTCATGGCATCATAGGGATCTTACTCGTGGCAATTCTTTCCGCAGCTATGTCTACGCTTAGTTCTGCCATTAATAGCCTATCAGCTGTTACTATGGAAGATTATGTCAAACGTTTCAGAACAGATCTTTCAGATAAAGAATACGTCCGTTACTCTCAATTAGCTTCGGTATTCTGGGGCGTGATTTGTTTAATGCTGGCCTTTGTAGCTGGTGGCATAGCTGATACTGTCATTGAAGCCATCAATAAAGTGGGTTCAGCTTTTTATGGACCTATCTTGGGTGCCTTCACTCTGGCCATGCTCAGCAAGCGTACCCAGGCCCTGGATGTGAACATAGGCATCATTGTAGGGGTACTCTTCAATTTCTATCTCTGGTTATTTGTACCCGAAGTATTCTGGTTCTGGTGGAATGCCATTGGAGGTATCATGACCATCACCATAGGGGTAGTTCTCGGTTATATACGCAACGCACCTGCCAAAGGAGAAACCATCAGTCTTACTGATCTCAACTTCAACACCTGGCATACTTATGCCCTTGTAGGCTTCTTTGGGCTCATTATTCTGGTTTAAGCCCCAAACCAACCCGGCAGCATCACGCTCACCAGAATAA
>JBCBKZ010000966.1:0-1837 GCA_038520955.1 Bacteroidota bacterium
GGGTAAACGGAATCTATGAGAAGGGGTAATAAGCCCCTTAGATTAAATACGCATGAAAGGATGACAACCATCTGATTATGCAGCCGACAAAAGGGCTATTTCGTCCAACATATAAGAACGCATTGTTAAACTAAATAGGGAGAATGGAAAGAAGATCATTTTTGGGATTAGGTGCTTCTGTAAACAAGCGCACTACAAAAGATCCTGCTCTACCCGCTAAGGAAGACCCCGTTTCTCAGCTTCAGAATCAACAATTACCACAATTTGCCCGTGTTTCAGCAGGCCTGGAACCCTACGCCGGAGATTTTGGCTGGTGGGAAGCCAGACACTTATTGAGTCGATCTCTTTTCGGGGCTAAGCATACTGAAATAAGTCAGGCCGTTACTGATGGGCTTGAACCTACCCTGGACAAGCTGTTTGCAGACTGGGAAGAACCTACCCCTCCCATAAATCATAGTTCGGATAGAGATATAAGTGTCCCCAAGGGAGAAGTCTGGGTAGAAAAACGAGAGAATAATGATGATGGCGTAAATAACACGCCTTATAGAAGAGCCTCTGTTAGGTACTGGAATATAGGCCTAATGCTGGATCAGGAAGTATCTCTACGCGAGAAAATGGTCCTCTTTTGGCATAATCACTTCGCTACTGAACTGGTCCTTTCTGGTGATCCTAGAGGCTCCTATGAGTTAACCCGACTATTTAGGAGTTATGCCCTTGGAAACTTCAAAACCCTTGTGGAAGAGGTGACAGTTAATGCTGCTATGCTAGTTTACCTTAATGGAGTAGATAATAAAGTAGGGGCCCCAAATGAAAACTATGGCCGTGAATTATTAGAACTGTTCACCATAGGGAAAGGCCCACAAATAGGAGAAGGAAATTACACTAATTATACTGAGGATGATGTTATAGCAGCTTCAAAGGTGCTTACTGGATGGAGACTTAGTTTAAACAGAAAGCAGGATGGTGCATTGGCAGGTTTATACAAATCTGGAAGGCACGATAAAAGCACAAAAACCTTTAGTGAAGCCTTTGAGAATGCAACCATAGAAAATGCTGAGGAGGAAGAGTATAAGCTTCTGATCAGTATGATTTTTGGGAAAAGGGAAACGGCCAGGTATATCTGTCGGAAACTCTATAGGTGGTTTGTATACTACGTCATAGATGAAGCGGCTGAGGAGAATGTCATAGAACCTATGGCAGATATGCTGATTAACAGCAGCTTTGAAGTGAAACCTGTGATAAGAGCACTTCTTGCCAGCGCTCATTTCTTTGATGCGGATAACCAGGGCTGTATGATTAAGAGCCCCATGGATTATGTGCTCTCTATGGTGAGGTCTTCAGAAGCCAGCATGCCAGACCTGGATGATTACAGAAATCAATACTCTTATTGGAACTTTCTGTATGGACAGGCCAAAGCTTTTCAGCAAGACTTCCTGACACCCCCAAGCGTTGCTGGATGGCCTGCATACTATCAGGAACCTGCCTTCTATCAGTTGTGGGTTAACTCTGCCACCCTTCCAAACAGGCAGTTTTACATAAACATTGTCAGTCAGTCAGGAGGGAAGAAAATCAGGGGAAATAGACACCTGGAAATAGATGTATTCAAGTTTATGGACTATGTCTCTGATCCAGGTAATCCTAATCTGGTGGTGAGGGAAATTGCACAAATCTTATTACCTCAGGCTATCCCAAATTCTCAAAAGAATAACCTCAAGGATATTCTGATACCAGGACTACCAGACTTTGAATGGACGGAGGAGTACCTGCTTTACATAAGTGATCCCTCAAATGAAGAGATAAAGATGGCTGTAGAGAGCAAATTAAGGGATTTGGTACA
>JBCBKZ010000967.1:0-1835 GCA_038520955.1 Bacteroidota bacterium
AGCAAGAGAAAAGGAGTATGGAGTTGAGGGAGTTAGCTTTGAGAAATGAGTTAACAGCACTGAAGGCCCAATTGAATCCTCACTTTCTCTATAATGTGTTTAATACCATCAATGCTTCCATCTCTCCGGGAGATGAGTATACCAGAGAACTTATAGCTACCCTTTCTGACTTATTCAGGTATCAGCTACAAGCCTCCAAACAAGATACAGTCAGTTTGAAAGATGAAATTATCTTCATAAAAGGCTATCTGGAACTGGAGAAAGCCCGTTTTCAGGACAGGCTGCATATAGATTGGCAGGTAGACAACAGCTTGTTAGATGCTCAGGTCCCTCCTATGATCATGCAGCCTATAGTAGAGAATGCCATTAAACACGGAATATCACCTTTGATAGAAGGAGGAACTATAGCTATTGAGATTCAAAGAGAGGATGATCAAATTTTTGTTCAAATTTCAGATGATGGCGTAGGCTTTCATACCCCCTCCAGTCAGGAAGGTAGTGGAGTAGGCCTCACCAATACCCGCAAAATGCTCCAACATATGTATGGTACCCACCTGAACATTAAGAGCAATAATAAAGAAGGGACTGAGGTTTCCTTTCATATTCCCCTTAAAGAAGGTGCAAAGGTAGTAGCTGTATGAAAAAAGTAATCATCATAGACGATGAAGCACCTGCCAGGGAGCTTATCAAGGAATATCTAAGTGGGCATAAGGAGTGGGTGGTCATAGGAGAATGTAATAACGGAGTAGACGGATTAAAGCTGATCAATGAATTTACACCTGATTTGGTGTTTCTGGATATACAGATGCCAGGTATGACAGGCTTTCAGGTGCTGGAACACCTGGAGGAAGTACCTCAGATCATCTTCAGTACTGCCTATGACCAATATGCCCTGGAAGCTTTTGAGGTAAATGCTGCGGACTACCTCCTCAAGCCTTACACACGTCAGCGCTTTGAGAAAGCATTGGAAAAAGTACAGGGGAATGGAGAGAACTATATGGATCAGCTGCGTAGGCTGGCAGAAAGCCTACAGCCGGAAGTTCCCAAGAGCTTTGCCCCAAAACTGTTCGTGCAAACAGGAAATAAGCTGAAAGCCCTCAATACAGAAGAAATCATCTGGTTAGAAGCCGACAAGGACTACACTTGGCTGGTAACAGCAGAAAAACGCTATTTGTCCTCCTATGGTATGGGGCAGTTAGAGGAGAAACTTGATCCTGATACCTTCTTACGCGTGCATAGGTCGTCCATTATCAACATCAACTACATACAGGAAATAGCGAAACATCCTTCCAGCTATGATATTCTCATGAAAAATGGAGATTCTGTCCGAGTTAGCAGATCCTACCTGGAAGCCATTCGAAAAAGAATCCTTTAGCCTTAGTTAAACATTTTGGGGACTTGATGGGTCATAGGGAAAGTACTTACTTTGTAGCAAAGGAAAATCAATGGATGTTTCGGAAATAGTTCAGCCAGGTATTAGGATATTTGGGATTTTGATGATGGAGCCTATGACGGTTCTGACCAACCTCATCATAGCAGCAGTCTGTTTTTATGCCCTTTGGCGAGTTCATGAAACGGGTAAGAAGGACATCATTACGAAGTTTATGAAAGGCTTTTTCTTCTCTATGGGAATAGCCACTATTTGCGGTGCATTTATAGGACATGGCTTTTTATACATTCTGGGAGAGAAGTGGAAATTGATGGGGTGGTATACCAGCATGATTTCTGTAGCCTTGGTAGAGAGGGCCTCTATTTCCCACGCTAAGAAGCTAATTTCTCCTGGTCTGGGTAATAAGTTCTACCACATTTAAGACCAGGAAGAATCTACCCAGACC
>JBCBKZ010000968.1:0-1822 GCA_038520955.1 Bacteroidota bacterium
GCTTTTTTTGCCTCTTTCCAAGATTTATTGCCAATTAACGCCTCGGATAGAGAACCACTTGCTTCTGCCTTTCTATACAGATTTGGATAGGTTGTGTTTAATGAAAGTGATTTACGAGAAAGAGATTCTAATTCATTGTAGCCTGTTCCACTACCATTTAGGATAGGTTGATCAAAATCAATTTCCCTTACCAGACTGAACTGCTGGGAAAGTAAATTAGGGAGGCTATTCTCCTGGCTGAATTCATACAGACCCCAGTTAGAATATCCTGCTACATATCCGTCTCCAATCGCCACAAAGTCCTCAAATATCAATGCTCCAGATCCTGGGGTAAGCTCATCCAAATCACTTCTGCAGGAGGAGATAGCCAAGGCGATGAATAAAAAGACCGGAACAAGAACTAACTGAGAATAAAGGTTTCTCATCAATATAGATTCAGTATTTTCTACTTGTATAATCGTCTGTAGATTAAAAGGGTTTACTCACTTGCCAGAAAATGTAAGTATTATTTCTTCAAACGTATAGAAAGACTCACAATGTATAGTTTATCCCTAATCCTATGCTGTTTGAAGAGCCGATATATGTACCCCCAAAAGCAGCATCCTGGAGTATATCCGTTCTCTCTCCCGAGAATTCATAGACATAACTAAGATCCATACTCAGTTTACTAGCCAGGGGAATTTGAATCCCGCCACTCAGCCCAACTACATCAGCATCAGGGAATTCGGGGGATAAATAGCCATCTTGTATGGGGGAAGAGTTATAGTACCAGCCTGCTCTTAACGCTATTTTCTCTGTCAGAATATATTCTCCTCCCATCCTTACGGAAAATGAAGAGTTAAACTGCCTGTTAAATACTTCATTTTCAATGAGGGATGTTTCTGTCTCATAGATGATTTCCTGAGACTCAAACTTACGCCAATCAGAAAAACTTAGGTCCATGGCCAGGGTAAAGGTGGGACGGTAATAAGCAAACCCGAAAGTAATATTCTGAGGAAGGTTCAGGCTGGTTTGGAAGCTGGTAGTAGGATAGGCTTCCTGTAAAGAAGCGGGCACGGCAAAACTGGCTGTACCATCCGTGATGTCCAGCTTCATGGCACTTTTATAGCTGATCCCAAATGATACATTGGAACTGGGACGATAGTATATCCCTACATTCACTCCGGCATTAAAGCCTCTTCCACTTAGTTCTGAGTTTCCTTCTGTTTCATCCTTTCCACTTACTGGTAAAGCCCTTCTCAGGAGGTAACTGCCCAGGGTTCCTGTTACCCCTACCCCTATTCCCCATTGCTCATTGATCCGGTAGCTAATGGTAGGCTGTAGGTGATATACTCTGATAGAACTCTCCTGCACAATGAAGCGCCCTTTCCAGTCTTCTGGCCAGCTACTTAGGTACCCAAAAGGGTTGGTGAGAGAAACCCCAAAAGTGAAATTCTGATTTTTAGTTCTCCAGGATCCATAGGCATATATGGGAGAATAGAAGGCATCAGCATTCATCTCTTCCCGGTATAAATTCGGTGTTTCCGCTCTAAATTGGGTGAAGGGAGCAATAACGCCTGAGCCAAACTGAATGTGATTTTGGTATACAAAGGCAAGCGCACCAGGGTTTTGGTACATGATGCTGGACCTATGGGCTATAGCTACCCCTGCAAATCCCATAGAGGCTTGTCTATGGCTAAACAAGCTGAGTTCAATCCCTCCATTGGAAAAGGAGATAAGCGGAACATATGTACACAGTAGAATAAGGAAGTATTTTTTCATATTATCACTCATAGAACAAATACCGCCGATAGTTCCCCCTTTCTTCCATAGCTAATATGCA
>JBCBKZ010000969.1:0-1817 GCA_038520955.1 Bacteroidota bacterium
AGTGTTTGAAAGCCTAAGAATCTGATCTTAAGTACATTCGCAGAATTTCTTCTCCATCTATTTGTTGAGAGAGAATTAATGAATCCTGGGTCAATCTTCTAATGTGTTGCTCACCTTCCTGTTCAGTAAATATACTTCCATCTATAAACTGAAAGGGAAGTTCCTGGTCGGGCAGGTCTGGAGTTGAAAGGATTAGGGTACCTTCCTCTGTGATGGTAAGCGTAGATTTTCCAAAATCTGCAGAGGACATGTTAATTTCTCCAGCTTCCATACTGACCAATCGCCATGTGCCTAATAAATCAGGGCTGAGGGTTTGAGGATAGTCACTTAATGAATCGGGAGCTTCTACCTGGACAAGCCCTGGAGGAACGACTTCTGTCTCCTCAATCTGTGTTTCTGTTTGTGTAGGAGCATTCTCACATGCCAGAAATAGGATGAAACTCAGGAAAAGAAAGATGTATGGCCTGCTACTCATGTTTCAAAGATAAGGATCTTAAGGCATTTTCTATTTTGATTACCAAAATATTTCTCTAAGCATAAAGAAAATCCTGTACTTCCTTTATAAAGGCTGAAGGGTTTTCTGCATGAAGCCAATGGCCGGCATCAGGCACACCGACAAATTGAGACAGTGGAAATAGCTTGGGAAGGGATTCCAGGTCATCCTCATTCAGATAATTTGACTTGGCTCCATAAATGAATAAGGTAGGGAGGTAATTCGGGTCTTCAAGCGGAATCTCCTTTAAGACCTCTTCATAGTTTTGGCTGATCACCTCCAGATTAAACTTCCAGGCAAAGCTTTTCTCTTTGTTTCTACCCAATCCTTTCAGTAAGAATTGTCTCACACTTATTTCATTTATGGATTTCTTCAGGATTTCATCTACCTCAGAACGTTGGCTAACTTCTTTCAAGGGAACACTTAACAAAGCCTCAATGATTTCATCATGATGAGGCTTATACTGTTTAGGGGTTATATCAGCTATGATCAGCTTCTCCAGCCTTTCCGGATAGGCATCAGCAAAGGTGAGCGCTGTTTTTCCTCCCATAGAGTGCCCAAGAAGGGAGGCTGTCATGATCCCTTCTGCGTCCATATAGGTCAGTAGATCCTCTGCCATGAGAGGATAGGTCCAATCGTCAGCATGTGGAGATCTACCATGGTTTCTTTGATCCAGAAGATGAACAGTAAAATCTTCAGACAGGGTTTTGGCATGAGACAGCCAGTTATCCAGAGAGCCAAAGAGTCCGTGTAGAATAAGTAGGGCCGGGCCAGCCCCCATTACTTTACTGTTTAAAGCCAGGCTTTCACTCATATCTATGAATATAGGGTAGCAATGATTTTCCGGGAACCTCCATGGTTTCTAAACTCACATAGGTATATACCTTGCCAGGTCCCCAGCATTAACCGATGATTATCTATAGGGATGCTTACGGAGGCACCCATTAAACTGGACTTCACATGGGCAGGCATATCATCAGATCCCTCAAGTGTGTGTGTATAATAGGGTTGATTTTCAGGAACCATACGGTTCATGATGGATTCAAAATCCATTCTTACAGTAGGGTCTGCATTTTCATTGATGGATAAGGCGGCAGATGTATGCTGAATGAATAGGTGGAGGATACCTGAAGCAGGAAGGGACGGAAGCTGGGATAGCACTTCTCTGGTGATGAGGTGGAATCCACGTGCTTGAGGAGCTAATCTGAAGTGTGTATGTGTAATCAAGGTGAATAGTGATTGGTCGGTCGAATATAATACTCTTAAGGTTAATTATGGGGATAAAATATAACAGTGTTAATAAGTTATTGAGTAAAATTTACAC
>JBCBKZ010000096.1:0-11500 GCA_038520955.1 Bacteroidota bacterium
CTAGCAACTTAAAATCGTAGAATAGGTAGTAGTTTCTCATATTTCTTAGGTTAGGTGGGGCCGCCAAAATGCAATGCAATTCGGCGAGCCCTTTTTTCTTTCCCCCTCCTTAAGTCCATTCCGTAAGATTCTTTCCTTTTTTGTAAGATTATTGGCCTGATTCTCTAAAATGCCCCCATACCCTATGTAAGAGGAAGTGAAGCAGAATGGTCCTTTCTGATCAATTATAGCTCATTTTGCTCATGTTTAGCCTTTTTAAAAAGGTAATGATTATGTGAGGTGAGACATGTAATGGGTAGAGAAAAATCCAGTATCCCACTTTCAAGACTCCTTCTATCTTGCAATTGATTAAATAGTTAGTCAATAAAAACGATTTTGCAGGGTCGCTTCTCAGGAAGTGACTGTTTGCAGCTTGATAGTGCTCATTCCAGGAAGTATACATGGAGAAAATTTACCGCAAGCCTTCCCTATTTCGATCCTTCCTTGTTCTCCTTACCTACATCTTAGTTGGAGGTACTTACCAGGCCCAGGCCCAAACCCAGCGTCTTTTACTATATACAGAGACAGGTGGATTTGATCATAACACCAGAAACGCTGCAGAAACGCTCTTCAATCAGTTAGGCAGCACCTATGAGTTTTCCGTTGTACATGATGAAGATGGAAGCACTTTCGATAATCTGGACACCCTTAAGACATATTCTCTGGTAGTATTTTGTAATACCTCGGGGGACAATATCCTATCTACTACCCAGCAGCAAAATTTTGAGGCTTACATGAATGATGGAGGGGCCTATTTAGGTATTCACGCAGCTAGTGATACCTACAGACATTCCACAGCGAATGGTTCTAATACAGGCACATGGGATTGGTATGCTGAGATGATGGGTGGTAGTGTGCAAAATTCGCCTAATCATACCGCGAATAACTTTTCCGGAACGATGGACCATAATGGGTCCCATCCGTCAATTATGGGGCTTCCTGATCCATGGGATAAGCAGGAAGAATACTACTATTGGGAGAATGGATACCTTAAGAATGATAATACGGCTGTGTTATCCGTAAGGTCCACAGGAAGTGAAAGCTATGATGCAGTTCGGCCTATGTCCTGGTACAGAGAAAGCACACCGGATGGAAATCCTGCCAGGATTTTTTACACCGGCTTGGGACACAATGCGTCAAACTTTACAGCAGATGATGATTTTATCAAACATATAGAACAGGCTACCCTTTGGGCGGGGAATTTTGAAACCACTTCGGCCAATACTCCTCCGGCCTTTTCGCTGGATGGAGTAGTGGACTTACAAGAAGACTTTCAAAATGCCTTTACCCTTACCCTCACCCCGGATGAAGTTCCAGCAGGAGAGGAAACCCAGGTGGTAAGCTATAGCCTGGACCCAGAAAGCTTGCCTTTCGTGGATGTTAACCTGAATACAGAAACAGGAGAGATCCAGTTTACCGCTATAGCTAATGCCAACGGGTTGGACTCATTGACGCTCACTGCGGATGATGGACAAGCTGAGAATAACTTATTCTCACAGAAATTTGAAGTGAAGGTGGCAGCGGTGAATGATCGGCCTACTTTTAGCCTGTCAAGGAATAGCGTTAGCCTGGAAGTGAACTTTGCGACTAACGAAAAAGTAACTGTCACAGCTGATCCAGTACCGGCAGACGAAAGTGGGCAG
Organism: Bacteroidota bacterium; assembly: GCA_038520955.1. Classification (GTDB taxonomy): domain Bacteria; phylum Bacteroidota; class Bacteroidia; order J057; family J057; genus JBCBKZ01. The sequence goes on from JBCBKZ010000096.1 coordinate 1,683, forward strand.
TCTGTTTCTTACACACTGGAACCTGCTTCAGTAACATTTGCTGATGTAAGTATTGACCCCTCTTCAGGTGAAGTGAGCATAGCGTCTGTCATGGATGAGACAGGTGAACAACTTTTCAATGTAGTAGCTGATGATGGAACTGATACTGCCAGGCAGGAATTTCTTCTTAGAGTCAGCGAACCTACCCCTGTACTGATAGTATCGCCTGATAATTTAAGTTTTCCTCCCGCGGGAGGAGCCCTAACAGCCTCCATTGAGAGTAATGGGGATTGGTCTGTGATTAACACGCCTGGATGGATTACGCCAGAAGAAACTAGCGGTAATGGAAATACAGATATTGATCTAACGGCTTCTGCCAATAATGGTGGGACAAGAAATGGTTGGGTGATTTTTGAACAGGAAACTATCAGGGATAGTATCAGGGTTACCCAGGTAGAACCTTCGGCTATTCCGAAGGTAACCATCACTTCACCAGCTAATAACTCTCAGGTAGATTCCAGCTTCTTCCTGATTTTTGTTATCCAAAATTGGCAAATCAGCCAAGGTGGAAGACACTTCCATTACTTCATTGATGATCAGGATCAAGGGCCCGTTTACAGCTCAAATCCTCTGTTTTTGCAAAGCCTTGAGCTGGGTACCCATGTCATTAAGATTCAACTAGCGGAGGCAGATCATACCTTAACTGAGTATGTGGACAGCATTACGGTAGAGGTAGTTCCCGCTACCATTTTAACTGCTAATCCGGAAACGGTGATTTTCCTTTCTGAGGGTGGGTCCCAGACGTTGGAAATTGTCTCCAATGTGGCATGGGTGATAGAAAATACCCTTCCCTGGCTATCTTTTTCTGATACTTCAGGTACGGGTAATGCCAATATTACGCTAACAGCCCAGGAGAATACGGATGAAGTCAGCAGGTCGGGGAACATCATTCTGAGAGGAAAAGATAGGAGCGTCTTTATAGAAGTGGTGCAGGAGGGAGCTACTCCTTCTCCCTGTACGCCTCCTGACTCTATGTGGGTGACTGACCAAACCCTAACTGCAGTTACTTTGAGGTGGAAAGGGCTAGAAAAGTCCGATGAGTACCAGGTCCTCTACAGGCAGCAGGGGGCCATGGAATGGATACAAGCCTTTGGTCTGACAGCTGATTCATTAATAGTAGAGAACCTACTAGAAGATACTGGCTATGAGTGGCAGATCAGAAGCAGATGTTTTGCTACCTATTCAGCCTGGTCTTTAATCATGAGCTTTAGAACAGCAGCTCCTTTTGTTTGCGGACCTCCAGAGAATATTCTGGTCACGGAGCGTCAGTCCGCCTTACTTAGCCTGGACTGGGAAGATGCTGAGGGAAGGGTGGGGTATGAGGCTTCCATCAGAAAATCGGGAGAAACTGAGTGGGACAGACAGTTGGTGATCCCCAGTGAAGTGAGCTGGGATTCTTTAGAGGCAGAAACCCTTTACGAATACAGAATCCGTTCCTTCTGTATGATGGATACCTCTGAATGGACTACTGTGGATACCGTAAGCACCATAGCTGAATCATTGGTGTGTGAAATTCCGGAAGGATTGCGAGTATTAGAAATAATGTCTGATCTGGCCAGCGTGAGTTGGCAGGCCATTCAAGGCGTAAGTGTCTACAGAGTGCGTATCAGGACCAATGACGGACAAGGTTGGTCTCCTGCCAGTACTGCCTCAGATACTTCATGGATCTTTCCTAATCTCAATGCGGGTAGAACCTATGAGTGGCAAGTAGAAGCCATTTGTGGAAGTCTTAGTTCTGGTTACTCTGATATAGCCTCATTCCAGACTTCTGGAGATACTATGACTACTCCTGACTTTGAGGTAATCCTTGGCAGCTTTTCTGTAATAGAAGAAAATGGTTTGGTCATCTTAAACTGGGAATCCGATTTAGAGATTGGAGGGGATGAATACGTAGTGGAAAGAGGGATAGATGGAAGTCTGTTCGAAGAGATTGGTACCCTCGCTTTTCAGAATATGGGAGCTACATACCAGTTTCAGGATGATTCTCCTCCCATAGGAGAAGTGTTCTATCGCATTAAGATGATAGGACAGAACGACAGCATAGAATACTCTGAAATAGAATCTCTGGTGATAGAGGTGAATGAGGTTACCTTCCAGGCCTATCCTAACCCTGTGATTGATATCCTCACCATTAATCTTCAGTCAGAATCTTCCCGGAGAATTTACCTCATCATATTTGACAGCCTGGGCAGAAAGATGTGGTCCAAAGAATTAGACATTAACGTAGGAAGCCAACAGGTACAAGTAGACATGTCTGGTTATCAAACTCAGCTATATCATCTGAGTCTGGTGGAGCTTGGTCTCACTACTTCAGAGAATAGTATAAAAAATGTTCGCGTACAAAAAATGGATTAAGACGAGAATTAAAATGTTCTCAAATAATGGAAAGCTACTATTCCTACCGCTTTTCTGACAGTTGGGAAACTGAAAAATATCAAATAGTACAGAATTACATACTTCCCCGCTTGAATAAACGTTCATTTTTTGTCAACCCTTGCTCAAGTTTAACAGCTGCAACATTCCTGGTCTGTATTTTTCTCCTCCATCAATTTGATGAGACATAATAATAAATGCAGCGTAATAACTGTTGAGCTAAATGATGCAAACTTCTTTTCCCATTTACAGAATGGGGCAACATAACCAAACAATTTTCAGCCGCAGTTTTTGGCTAATTTTCATGTGTGTCTGTTTACCGGCAGCCATATATGCTTCACACCCAAGTCATGTCCAAAAGCTGACTTGTACCACTACAGATCTCTCTTCTCTAAACTGGGATGCTGAGATCAATGGATGGGGGCCAGCAGAAAAAAACCAGAGCAATGGAGAAGCTAATTCTGGTGATGGTTCCACCCTCCGCATTGGAAATCAATCTTATTCAACAGGCTTAGGGGTTCACGCTACTTCCCGAGTGACATACACACTAAATGGAAACTATAACAGATTTGCGTCTGATATAGGAGTAGATGAAGAAGTAGGTAATAACGGGAGCGTAGTATTTGAAGTTCTTCTGGATGGAAAACTTGCCTATGCGAGTCCGGTTCTGAGAGGAACGGATGGCCCATTAAGCATGGAGTTGGATGTGACAGGGGCTAATGAGATGGTGTTGATAGTATCTGACGGAGGAGATGGAAATGAATATGATCATGCTAACTGGGCGGGTGCCATATTAGAGGCAGATTGTAATACAGAAAAATGTAACCCACCTGTTATACCTACTTTAACTTCTCTCTCAAACAATCAAGCAGGGTTTACCTGGGCATATCCTATCCAGGGTAACTATAATATTCAGTATAGGGAAGTAGGAACTACTGCCTGGTCATTTATCATTAACATTGTAAATAACACCGTTCTGGCTAGTAACTTAAATGCCGGAACTACCTACGAATGGCAAATCAGTACCAACTGTTCAGCTGAACAGTCTGAATGGGTAAGTGGAGAAAACTTCACCACTAAAGGAGGTGGACTAGTTTGCGGTCAGATTACCAACCTGACCAAAGTTTCTATCGGGACCTTCCAGGCCAGACTGAGTTGGGGAGGGACCAGTGGGGGAAATATCCGCTACAGGGAAGAGAATGAAGGAACATGGGATATCTTACCATTCTCTGGTACGGGAATAACTATATACGGCCTTCAGGCTGGGAAAAAATACTATTGGCAGGTACAGGAAGACTGTGGAAATAGCATGAGTAACTGGGTTCCCGGGCCTTCATTTACCACTAAGAGTGCTAACTGTAATCTCCCCTCCGGCTGGACTTCTCAGGATATTGGGAGTGTAAAACTGCCAGGAAGTGTCTGTGTGGAGAATGATACCTGGACAGTGGAAGGGGCAGGTTCTGATATTTTTGGGACGTCAGATGAGTTTCACTTTGTCAGCTTGCCTCTGGAGGGAGATGGAGAAATCATAGCTCGCATACAAGGAATAGAACTCACCAATGGTTGGGCAAAGGCGGGCTTAATGATCAGAAGAAACCAGAACGCCAACATAAAGAATGTATTAATTGGACTTTCTGCATCCAATGGAGCTATTCTCCAATACAGAACTACCAATGGAGGTTCTACCAGCTTTAGCGGAAATGGCTCAGAGGGATTACCTAATTGGCTGAGGCTTGTTAGGATAGGAAATAAGGTTACAGGCTATGTTTCCTCTAATGGGAGCAGCTGGAACAGGCTGGGACCTGAAATAACCTTGGGTGCTGCCAACATGCGGATAGGACTGGCAGTAAGTAGCCATGATGCTGGAGAGCTAGCATCTGCCGTCTTTTCGGATATACAATTGAATACCTCTACTATATCCTATCCTGGTTTTGTCATAAATCCGGAAAACCTTGATGTAGGGTATGAAGGTGGAACGGTTAGTAGTAATTTATCGGCCCCTGCTGCATGGGTCGCTACCTCTTCTGATGGCTTTCTCTCTTTTGATGAGTCAGGAGGAAATGGATTTACGACATTTAATGTTACCGTAGCAGAGAACATGCTTAATCAGCCCAGGACAGGTAAGATTACCATTACTTCCGGGGGAGAAAGTAAAGAGCTCTTGATCAATCAGGCAGCTAATCCAAGTCCATGTTCTGAGCCGGAGAACCTGGAGGTTGAGGAAATGGGAGTAAGTTTAGCCAGACTGGACTGGGATACGGAGGCTTCTCTCGACTACACCCTTTTTTACCGGGAGAAAGGAACCTCTGACTACGACTCCATCAAGGATCTACAGGGGACAGATCTACCTTACACCCTGACGGGTCTCAATGCGAATACTACCTACCAATGGTTTGTGAGGGCAGTTTGTCCTTCTTCCCAATCAGCTAATATTTTCGGAGAAGAGTTTACCGCCTTATCCGAGAACGCTTGTAGCCTACCCGCAGGATGGATGGCAATAGATCTGGGAAATGTAGGGATTCCCGGAGAGGTATGTGAGAGTGGAGGCGAATGGACCATCCATGCCAGTGGAACAGATATCTGGGGACAAAATGACCAGTTTCATTATGTGTATCAGAAACTGGAAGAGAATATGGAGCTCACTACCAGGGTTTCAGAAATAGGAAACGCCAATGTATGGGCAAAAGCTGGATTGATGATCCGGGAGAAGCTAAATGCAGGATCTCCCAATATCGGCATATTTGTAACCAGTGCCAGAGGGGTTCAGCATCAGAATAGACTAGAAGAGAACCAAACTACCCTGAGAGTGACTCAAGACAATCTGGGTGCACCCCATTGGCTTAGAATTCGGAGAAATGGTGGGCTAATCAAAACTTACTATTCAGAGACCGGAGAACCCGACACTTGGACTTCGCTGGGAGAATCTTTAAGCATGGGTGAAGGAGATCTTTGGATAGGAATGGCTCATACCTCCCATAATAATTCTCTCATAAATAAAGCGGTCTTTACGGATGTAAATCTAAAGACTATTGCTCCCAGCTTAAGTCTTTCTCCATCTACCCTTTCCTTACCTGCTACGGCGGGGGATAGCAGCATCAGTGTGAATGCCAATGTAGCCTGGATAGCTTCTAAAAATGCAGCATGGGTAACGCTAGGGACTAACGCTGGAAGTGGAAATGGCACGCTGACTTTTACCTATCAGGCTAATCCTGCTACCGAAAGCAGGACCACCCAAGTAACCGTATCAGGTGGAGGTCAAACTAAGACCTTAACCTTAAATCAGGCTGGAAAAGAGGTCGTTCCTCCCCAACTCTCAGCTACTCCTAAGTCCTTTGAGTTAGGGATGGCAGCAGTAGATACTTCTTCGACCATAAATGCAAATATAAACTGGACGGCTAGTACTACTGCTAATTGGGTAACCATTACTACCCCCTCAGGCGCAGGGAATGGAACATTGGAATTCTCAGTTTCTGAAAATACAGGAGAAAATAGTAGAAGTACGATCATTTTACTGGATGATGGGGATGGAACTACGACCAGTATAAGTATTTCTCAAGCAGGAAAATCTACCCCTCCACCTCCAAGTATAACCATTACTGCACCTGACGATAATGCAGTAGTAAGCTTACCCCTTACAGTTTACTATGAGGTAGAGAATGGAATCATTGCTCCGGACTCTTTCTTCATTCAGTATGCCATAGATGATTCTCTATTGGGGACATGGAATAAACCTGATTCTATCACCTTCCTAAACTTAGAAGAGGGACCTAGAAAGATAAAGCTAACCCTGGCCTCTCCCGGACAAGGATTAACAAATGCTTCAGATTCCATCGTAGTGAATGTGAGCTTGCCTCCTTATCTCAGCCTGGAGCCAGACACTATTTGGGTGGATGCTTCAGAAACAACAGTTCCAGTAGAATTGGAGACTAATCAAAACTGGACACTTATAGAGAGTGCGAATTGGATTAGTTCAGGTCAGATTTCTGGAAATAAGTCAGAAACAATTCAGCTTGAAATAGAAGATAATCCTTCAGTAGATGCGCGTTCAACTATAGTCATAGTAGAAGGAGGAGAATTATCAGATACAGTGGTAGTGATACAGGCAGGATTTGTTCCACCAAGCTGTGATAGCCCTTCGAAACTGGAACTAGCCTTCTTAACAGATACTTCTGCCACTATCAGTTGGAGTGGAGTGGCGCTCGCAGAGAAATATACCTTAAGGTATAAGGAAGAGGGCGCCTCTTCATGGACAGAAATAATAGGTATTACCAGCACTGAGCAGGAGTTAGTACCTCTCTCATCTGAGACCTCCTATGTAGTTGAAGTCAGAACGATTTGTGAGTTTGGAGAGAGTGAGTGGACTGACAGCTTAACCTTCATCACCTATCCGGCTGACGCTCCATTCTGTCCGCAGGTCCTTGGGCTAAGCGATGAAGTATTATCAGATTCCTCGGTTTTACTTTCCTGGGGATCCACAGCTTTCTTCCAGGACTTTATCATCAGGTACAAAACTGAGCAGGGAATTGCATGGATGATTATCCCCTCTACCCAAGGAGATAGTAGTTGGTTGCTGGAAGGACTGGACCCAAAGCTTAGCTACGAGTGGCAGGTAAAAGGTATTTGTAGCAATGATTCTGCCCTATGGTCCGCCAGTAGTTCTTTTACTACCGGAACCCTTTTCCCACCATGCCAGCCAGTGGCAGATCTCTCAGTTTCCCAGATAACAGACTCAACCGCTCTGGTAAGATGGGAAAGTGAAGTCGCAACAGAAGGATTTATCCTTAATTGGAAGGTCATAGGTAGTACAGAAGAGTCAGTTTCTGATACTTTATTTACTTCCGAATACAGCTTGGAATCTCTGTTTCCCAATACTGAATATAAGCTAAGTGTGCTAAGCCTATGTCCGGGAGGAGGGACAGTAAGTTCGGATACGGTAGAATTCCGTACTACCCAGGGAGGCGTTATCCCTGGTGAATCCGTGTTTGCCAGCTTCTACCTCAGCCAGATAGGGCCTGCTGTCCAACTAGACTGGACTATAAAAGAAGAAATTAAGGGGAATGCATGGTTTAGTGTAGAAAGGAGCCTGGATGGGCAATTCTTTGAGAGAATAGCCTCAGTGGAATTAGAGGAGTTTATAGAGAATGAGCCTAAAGACTTTCTGTACTTTGATGAAAGAGTGCCCTATGACGAGTGGATGTACTACCGCGTAAGGCTTATTTTTGATGGAGGGCTCTACACCCTCACCCAAACCAAAAGAATCAAGGTAGAACAACCAGATATAGAAGCCTGGGTATATCCTAACCCTACAGAAGGAAAGACCCAGCTAAGCATCTTATCTCCTGGAGAAGTGACGCTTACGCTTTCTTTATTCTCACATCTGGGGAATCTGATATTCAAACGTGAACTACCTGTAGGAGCAGGCTGGGTGAAGAAAGAGATAGACCTGACGGGCCTCCAGCAAGGGATGTATTACCTGAATGTGTATGATCCTAACCCTAACCCCTACATCAAGCAGTCCAAATCCATCATTATCATGATCAGGTAGGGACCTGCTAATTAGATAAAGACCTAATTCAAGATAAGTCCGGACTAGTTTGCTAGTCCGGACTTATTACTTTTTGCCCAATGTGATGATTGTTACCTAAGGCTTAGGAGATATACCCTATATTTCATCTATATTGTATAGATACTTATTTTGATATTGGCTATTAACTACTACTAAACCCGAATGAGCACTCAGAAAAAGAAAAAAAGACAAATAGGGATCTCAGAATTGTATAATCAATATCCAGAGACTGCTGATCAAATGTTGTGGGGAAGGCAAGTAAATCCTGGTACGCGTAGAGGATTTTTGAAGAAGGGAGCTTTAATGTTAATGGGAAGTGTCCTGGGCGGAAAAATTGTATTTGCAGATCAGATGCCTTCAGGCCTTATTCCACTGGGATTATTTGAGAATAACAATTCTCCCATAGAAGGGAAACATCCTGATTTAGTGGTTCTGAATGATAGGCCGGTAAATGCTGAAACACCCGCCCATCTGTTGCGAGAGGCAGTTACCCCTGCCAATGTGCTTTTTGTCAGAAACAATGGGATTCCTCCCACTGAGGTGAATATAGAAGGATGGACCCTTACCATAGAAGGGGAATCCGCCCTAAGTAAGAAGACTTATACCCTGAAGGAACTCAAAGAAAAGTTCCAAACATATACTTATCAATTGACCCTGGAATGTGGGGGGAACGGGCGCTCAGAATACAATCCTCCAGCCAAGGGAAATCAGTGGACTACGGGGGCTGTAGGGTGTCCTGAATGGACAGGCGTAAGGCTAAAGGATGTGCTGAATGATGTAGGCGTAAAGTCAGACGCTGTTTACATAGGGTATTATGGAAAAGATACGCACTTGAGTGGAGATCCTGGAAAAGTAGTGATTTCCAGAGGAGTTCCTATAGCTAAGGCCATGGAAGATGAGGCGCTGATTGCATGGGCTATAAATGGAGAAGACTTACCGCTCATGAATGGATATCCATTAAGATTGGTATTTGGGGGATGGCCTGCCTCCACTTCTGGTAAGTGGCTAGAGAGAATTGTCATTAGAAATAAAGAACATGACGGTCCTAAGATGACAGGCATGTCTTACAGAGTTCCTTGTAAACCTGTAGCTCCAGGTGCTAAGGTAGCTGAAGAGGATATGTGCATAATAGAATCTATGCCTGTTAAATCCCTGATTACCTACCCTAAATCCGGTGGGATATTGAGGTTGGGGAAAGAATTGAAGGTAGAAGGGAAAGCATGGGCAGGAGACCTATCCGTGAAGGAAGTACACGTATCTATAGATTTTGGCGCTAGTTGGAACAAAGCCAAGCTTAATGCGCCCGCAAACAGGATGGCTTGGCAGACATGGGAATCCACCCTTCAATTTCCAGAGAAAGGATACTATGAGGTATGGGCGAGGGCTACTGACAGCGAAGGGAATATGCAACCCATGGTGGTTCCGGGTTGGAATCCAAGAGGATACTTAAATAATGCCTGCCACCGTATAGCCATTAAAACCGTTTGACATGAAGGATAGAATAGCAGGGTGTTTAATACTAATCTTCTTCTCCTTATGGGTGTCCACATCCTGTAACTCTGTGGAAGAAGAAAAAGATACTTCTCCTGAGGTAGGGATGGTAGATCCGCTTCTGGTAGAAAATGGAATACATGTAGCTACAGGATTTAAGGCTGAGGGAGACTATATGACGGTTATTGCTAACTGTACGTCTTGCCACTCCAGCAAATTGATACTCCAAAATCGTGCTACCAAAGAAGGTTGGGAGGAGATGATTAGATGGATGCAGCAAACCCAAAATCTTCTCCTCATTTTCTCCCAAGTCCCATAACTTTTGGGTTTGCTGCATCCATCTAATCAT
>JBCBKZ010000970.1:0-1813 GCA_038520955.1 Bacteroidota bacterium
TTCTCTGATATCCCGGCAGCAACATTTCCTTCCTTCACGCCGACGATCACAGCTGATGCTAATGGGAACCAGTACAGGGTCATTATTACGGATGATAATGGTACGCCTAATGATAATTCAGATGATTGCCAGGTAATCAGTAATGCTGCTACTCTGACAATAATAGATACTTCTTGTACAGGCCCTACCATAAACATTCAGCCAAAGGACTCTGCTACCAGTATTTTTGGAGGAGCTGACTTTTCTGTTAATGCGAGTGGAGTAGGAAGCCTGACTTATCAGTGGCAGGTAAAGACCCCTCAAGCCAGTACCTTCTCTGATATCCCGGCAGCAACATTTCCTTCCTTCACGCCGACGATCACAGCTGATGCTAATGGGAACCAGTACAGAGTCATTATTACAGATGATAATAACACTCCCTCTGTTTTCACAGATGATTGCCAGGTAATCAGTAATGCTGCTACTCTTACCATACTGGGAAGTTCGCCTGGTCAAATCAGGATCACAGAATTCACGCTGGAAGATGCAGAAACGAATACAGAAGTTCGGGAGATCAAGGATGGGGATAAACTCCTACTTGAGAATGTACCTCCAAGCTTTACGATCATAGCCAAAGTCGAAGGCACAAAAACCGCAGACAGAGTTTTCCTGGATCTTAATGGACCTGTGAATAACGAACGGACAGAACGTAGGGTACCCTATGCAGTTTTTGGAGATAGTAGAGGTGATTATTCTGGTAGAAATCCCCTTGCAGGGACATATGATATTACGGCTGTCCCTTTTTATAGAGATGGCAGTCTCATGGAAGGAAGGCCACTCACAGTTAACTTTGAGATAATAGACTGTGCCAGTAGTGGTCCCAGAGCTAATGCAGGTCCTGACCTGGAAGTTGGCTCCTTCTGTACTGGCACCATACCTCCTTTAACAGCAAACATTGCCGGTGGAAATGGGGTAGTAGACTTTATCTGGATGCTACCTGATGGGACCACCTCTACCGAACAAACTTTTGTACCACGGCAGTTTGGCTTTTTTACCCTGACTGCAACAGATGAAGTAGGATGTACCTCCTCAGATGAGGCCCTGCTAGACCCTTGTCCCACAAATTGTGATCCGGCAGTAATTCGCTTGGTCCTGGTGAGTTCAGCTACCAATGAGGATATCATGACCATAAGAAACGCTGATGTCGTGGATCTGTCAAGAGTAGGGAGGGAATTAAACATAAGAGCAGATTTACAGTGTGGGGAGACTGTTGAAAGTGTGAAGTGGGAACTAACTGGAACGCAGATCAGAACCCGTGTAGAAAATAAAGCACCTTATGCCCTGGCAGGAGATAACAATGGTAACTATAGTAACCAGAACTTCCGCCCAGGAAGCTATACCATTGAAGCTTCTCCCTTCAATATGAAAAATGCTCAAGGAATTATGGGGGCAGCTGCCCTGCTTAACTTCATTGTGATCAATGGGACGCCTGCAGCCCAGACAGGATTTAGTGACCCTACTACATTACCTGAGAAAGAACTAAGTGTATACCCTGTACCTGCTAGTAGAGAATTGAACATTGATATGAAGTTCTTTGATGAAGGCCAATATCAGGCAGATCTGTTTGATGCAGCGGGCAGAGTAGTACTGAGCCAAGAACTGACATACGATAACATAGGGGGAAAACGCTTCAAGCTAAATACCCAAAACATAGGAGTAGGCATCTATATGCTACGTATTTCTGGACGAAGCTCCTACTCTTGGAAAAAAGTATTCATTAGAAGGTAATCGGTATACGCCTAACTTAACCTAGCCGGGCCTGAAAAGTCCTGGC
>JBCBKZ010000971.1:0-1805 GCA_038520955.1 Bacteroidota bacterium
AACACACCTAAAGAATCCGCTTCGCTTCATAAATATGAATCTTACATCAAGTAAAATAAGCATTTTTAGTTCACAGACCGCACTTTTGTTATCAAATGCTCATTTTTTGTACTGAATGTCATGGAAAGGGAAATCATTTGTGAGAAAACTATTTCCGCTTAGTCAGAAGGTCCATCTGCCCCTCCACCTACAATCAACACTGCGTCATATTCGTCCAGAATTTTCTGAAGAAGGGGGTTTACAGAAAGCCCTGTATTTTTCACTCTATTTCTCAAGGGTGCCAGTTCAATGACAGCTTTCTTCCCTCTAGGCACTGCGGCAATTAATGGGCCAATGTCATTTTTCTGATCGTCTTTATAGGCAGTGCCTAAAGTAGGTTCATAGGCTATAGGTTGGCCGGGTCTTTTTTGGAGAACAGAATCCTGGATACCTCCTAATACAAGTAGGTGAAAGGTCTTCTGATTATTCTTTTTTCCATACCCCTGTAGATAATTCCCAAAGGATTTTGTGGTACTCCCAGGCATAGTTCCTTTAAATCCACTCATCCAGTTTACCCTTGCCATCACTCTGGGAGCTTTAGACTGGGTAGCCAGTGCATCCTGATAATACCTGCGGAATCTCCTTTTCATCATGGCCTCCTTCTCTGGCGTACTTTCCTGGAAGGAATTTTCTTCTGTGAGGGTATAAACGGACTGGGAGGCAGCCAGATCTTTAATTACCATAAGAGCCTCTTCATCTTCCTCAAACATGGAATTCAATGTCTGGAAATCCTTTTCTCCGAAACTGAAAAATGACAGGCTGGCTGGATTCTTATCTTTCAGAAAGGTAGCGTAGGCTTTTTCGGCATCTCTGATGTACTTCTCTAATACCTTTTCAGCATCTCTATCAGGGGCAAACTCCAGCAAGAATTTGAGATCATTTCTGAGCTCGCTCATTTTGGTAGGACCTATTCCCCACAGGACATAGGCATTGGATTCAGCAGTAGATAATACATTGCTGAGCATAAGCTGCTCTGATGGAAGGCTGTAAGCTGAGGCAATGTCTGCCTGGCTACTGAAATACTGCTTCATGAGTCTATCAGCATCAGGTTCCAAGGCCATATCCTGAAGTTTGATGGCTATGGAAGGACTGACATCTACTGCCAGGTGATTAAACCTCAACCCTATTTTATAGGCATGCTGATAGATAGCCCAGAGAATGGAGGGAGTTTCTTCTATACCTGTTTCTTCTCCTACAAGAAAAAATGTAGAGCGGGTGGCTTCAAAGAGCAGGAGTTCCGCTCCTTCCCCTTCCAGCCTGCCATCTCCTAATTCCAGGAGGTAGGTGTACTTCTCAGCCTCCTTTGTTAATGGATGCTGCCCATTAGAGAGGTTGGGGAAAGCTGTCAGCGTGAGTATAGTAATGCAGCTAAGAATAAATGATCTCATAAGTATTCAGCAATGACTATGGTTATTTTGCTGAAATGATACTCAAAAAAGCTGACTATGTAAATCCAAATTTGGTGGGCGACTGGTGTATTAGGGCTGATGCGTGATAATTATTTTAGAAAAATTGGTTCTATCACTTCGGATTCATTATCGAGTTCTATGACGAGGTAGTATGTCCCGTCGGCCAAATGATTATGCTCAATAACAAACTTTTGCCAGGGAACAGTTTTTTCCACAAGTAACTCTGTTGCAAGCTCTCGATCTTCATCATATAATCTAATTTGTACATCATCATATTGTAACCTGTCCAATACCACATTAAATCGTTGTGCGTTTTCCTGGGTCATGAGTTTGATCTCCTTGTGTTCACCTACTATC
>JBCBKZ010000972.1:0-1798 GCA_038520955.1 Bacteroidota bacterium
TTAATTTATTCTTTCTGCGTTTAACTTTAAAAACAAACAAACTTTATAATTTGTTAATTGATTTTGATTGACTTCCGGGGATTAAACCCCTTTTTTTGAAACAGTTCAGCTAAATATGTAGGAAAGAGATTTATTTTTTACTTGTATTTAGCCCCCCAAGAGAACTATTTTTAAGCATGAAATTGAAGATTTTACTCGCGTTTGCTTTACTCACAGGGATTTTTCTCACAGAAGAGTCTCATGCTCAGGAGGTAATCTTCAATTATTTCAATATCAACTCCGATGGTGCAGATGTATTACTTGAATGGGAAGTGCAGGAGGAAACCGTAATAGAAAGGTTTGAGCTGTACAGAAAATTCAATGATGAAGGCACTTTCATTGCTATCAGTACGATAACTACCAATGGAACTGGTGCCTACCAGTTTCTGGATGATGACATCTTCAAAAATCTGTCTCGTACCATATTTTACGAACTACACGTTATCATTCAGGGTAAGACAGAACCCGAAATAGTTACAAACAGTCTCCTTCATAGTCCTACTTCCGTCCAGAGAACCTGGGGAAGTATAAAAGCTATGTTTAGATAGCATCTTTTTCATGAGAAATATTTTGTTGAGTTCGCTGCTGGTATTGGCAGCTTGTGGCGCCTTTGTTCAGTTTTCCGGTAATCAGGAACCTATCCTCCAGGACCAGGCTGTATATGAAGTCATAAGAAATCTGGGAGGAGAGAAGGTAGCCCACGAAATAGAAGGAGCAGATTCCTTACTGATAGCTCAGGGGAGATCTATTGTAAATATAGGAGAATGGCCTTCTGATACAGGAAGTACAGGCGTGGTCAGCCCTTATTTCACCTGTGTCAGTTGCCATAATACGGTAAGAGAAGATCCTGATCTCAGAAACCCTACACCGGAGAAACGTTTGGCTTATGTAAGTGAAAATAGGCAGGGCTTTTTTCAGGCTTCTACCTTCTGGGGGATCGTAAACCGGGAAAGCTGGTTTAACGATGATTACGTGAAGAAATATGGAGAGGAGGCTAAGAAGGCACAAAACAGCTTGAGAGAAGCTATACAGTTATGCTCCCGTGAGTGTTCACAGGGGAGAGAACTGACAGAGTGGGAAATGAAGGCCGTGTTGGCATATTTTTGGAGCTTACAGCTGAAAGTGGAAGATCTGAACTTGACGGAAGACCAATTAGCAGACCTCCAAACCAAACCTAAGGGGAAAAAGGGTAGGGCAGAAAGAATCGATTGGCTGAAGGAGCAGTATATGCTTGCCTCTCACGCCCATGTAGGACAGGTGCCGGCAGACAAGGTGGCTGGTTATGGACTGGAAGGGGATAAAGATAACGGTAGACTGATATACCAGTCATCCTGTAGACTCTGCCATTACTATAATGTGGCAGAAGTAACCCAAATCTATGAGGGCGGGCCTATTATAGAGATGATGGTGGACTCTATTGCTGCCAATTCTCCTCATTCCTTGTATGAAGTTCTTAGAAGAGGGACACATCCGATTAAAAACCAACGGCAGTATATGCCCTACTACCCTGTGGAGAGAATGAGTGATCAACAGATCGAGGACCTGAGAGCATATTTCGATTATGTAATCGAGATGGATGAATAAGTGGAAAGATTAACTAAATTTGCTGGACATATAGGGAATACATTATTAGATTATCGCACCAACTAAGGCTGGCTTCTTATGATCCGATTATCCATTAACTTTCTTGCCTTTCTATTATTTACTACTACCACTTTTGCCCAAACCAAAAACGGCTACATAAGTGTAGGACTATCTG
>JBCBKZ010000973.1:0-1795 GCA_038520955.1 Bacteroidota bacterium
CCAACATTAATACGATGATTAATGCTGGCTTCACTTTTTTTGGGCTGATTTAGTGGTAACGGACTGCTGATTTTTCTCTATCTTTCGCTTATTAGAATAATTGATATGAATAAAGTTGTTACAGCAGCTAATGAGGCAATAAAGGGAATCAGTGATGGAATGACCCTTATGTTGGGTGGATTTGGGCTTTGCGGGATTCCTGAGAATTCTATTCGTGCATTGGTGGAAGCAGAGGTTACTGATCTCACATGTATTTCCAATAATGCAGGCGTAGATGATTTCGGTTTAGGGCTTCTCCTCCAGAAAAAACAGATCAGGAAAATGATTTCCTCCTACGTAGGAGAAAATGCAGAGTTTGAACGTCAGATGCTCAGTGGAGAGCTGGAAGTGGAACTTATTCCACAAGGGACTCTTGCAGAAAGATGTAGAGCTGCCGGAGCAGGTATACCTGCTTTCTTTACGCCCGCTGGCTATGGCACAGAGGTAGCAGAAGGAAAAGAGGTGAGGGAGTTTCATGGGAAGCCTCATATAATGGAATTGGCCTTTGAAGCGGACTTCGCTATAGTGAAGGCATGGAAAGGAGACAAACTGGGAAACCTGATTTACAAAGGCACAGCCAGAAACTTTAATCCTATGATGGCCATGGCTGGAAAAGTTACGATTGCGGAAGTTGAAGAGTTAGTAGAGCCTGGAGAATTAGCCCCTAATCTTATCCATACTCCAGGAGTATTTGTCCAGAGAATCTTCCAGGGTGAGGCCTACGAAAAACGAATAGAACAAAGAACTACCAGACCCAGATCATAAGCTACTACTATGTTAGACAGAAACGGAATCGCTAAGAGAATAGCCAAAGAATTACAGGACGGTTGGTATGTCAATCTGGGTATAGGTATCCCCACACTTATTGCGAACTATATCCCGGAAGGGCTAAGTGTAGAGTTCCAGTCAGAAAATGGAATTCTGGGCATGGGCCCTTTTCCCTATGAGGGAGAGGAGGATGCAGACCTCATTAATGCCGGGAAGCAAACCATTACTTCCTTACCCGGCGCCAGTATATTTGATTCGGCTACTTCTTTTGCCATGATCAGAGGAAGACACATCAACCTGACCGTGTTGGGCGCCATGGAGGTGTCCCAGAATGGAGACATCGCCAACTGGAAGATCCCCGGCAAAATGGTCAAAGGGATGGGCGGTGCTATGGACCTGGTAGCCTCAGCAGAGAACATTATTGTGGCTATGACCCACGCTAACCGCAAAGGCAAGTCTAAGCTCCTCAAGGAATGTACGCTACCGCTAACGGGCGTAAACTGCGTCAAGAAGATCGTAACCAATATGGCTGTACTGGAAGTAAAAGACGGGAAATTCTGGCTACTGGAGCGTGCCCCCGGAATCAGCGTTGCGGAAATTCAAGCTGCTACGGAAGGAGACTTGGTGGTAGAAGGAGAGATTCCGGAGATTCAAGTAGATTAAGTTAATTTGGATTAAAAGCGGTTTTGTTGGTGTGTGCTTTCCCTTTCCGGAAACCTGATTTTGGGGTCTCACAAATGGGACAAGTATAGGTATCTGGCAATTGTTCAAAAGGGACTCCTGCTTCAATCTGATTCAAAGCATCTCCAAATCTACTGTCATATTGGTTGAAACAGGAAGAACACTCATAATAGGGATGGGATTCTGTAGGAATAACATCTGTCGTATTTGAATTCGTGGGATCCACCTGTTCTGACAATTCCCCTAGCTGCTCAAAATACAAGTGGCTTAACTCCATCAGTAAACCCGGAAGTTCTATTTTATCTAC
>JBCBKZ010000974.1:0-1795 GCA_038520955.1 Bacteroidota bacterium
TTTAGAAGTTTCTTGACATCACGTTTGAAATCAGGCGTTACAATAACATTACCCTTCATTCAGAAAGCTTGTTAATGAAGTTTTAGGTAGTTCTCCAGACTTAATTTTCTTCATTTGAGAATAGCTAGAAGAAAGTCTTCCTTTGAGTTCATTCATCTCCCTTAATTGCTGTACTTCCTCTTGAAGCTTATTCCAATCAGCTATAGGTATGAGGACTGCTTTCTTATTCCCCTCCTGATCCATTACATACTGAATACCTAAGTTCTCCATGACCAGATGTTTATTGATTTAAGTAAGTATACGAAATACTAGCAACAACGTACAGATTAATCCTCCTTAACCGCCGACATCGTATCATCTTCATATTGTACTCTTAACTCCTCCAATCTCTCTTTAAGTCCAGTAATGATATCCTGATAAGCAGGATCATCATAGACGGAGTTTACCTCTGTAGGGTCTTTCTGCAGGTCAAATAGCTCCCACTCGTCCAGCTCATAGAAGTAAATGAGCTTATGGGTTTTGGTTCTGACGCCATAGTGCTTGTTCACCATATGGACGGCTGGGAACTCATGATAATGGAAGTAGATAGCATCACGCCAATCAACCTCATCACCTGTCAGCATAGGCTTAAAACTGTTCCCTTGCATATCTGCTGGAACCTCTACACCTGCAATGTCAAGGAAGGTCTCCGCAAAGTCCAGGTTCTGTACCAGCTCTTCATTCACACTTCCTGCCTGAATCTGTCCCGGCCATCTGACCATGAGCGGCATATGAAGAGATTCTTCATACATCCATCTCTTATCATACCATCCATGCTCTCCAAGGTAAAAGCCCTGATCTGAAGAATAAATCACAATGGTATTTTCAGCCAGTCCACTTTCATCCAGGTAATCCAGTATTCTTCCCACATTATCATCTACACTGGCAATACATCTGAGGTAATTCTTGATGTAACGCTGATATTTCCACTTGACCAATTCGTCGTCGGTGAGGTTAGCTTCCGTGAAGGCTTCATTTTCCGTTTGGAAAGCGGCATTCCAAGCAACTTGCTGAGCTTCCGTCATCCTGTTGTAGTTAGCTATCCCAGCTCGTTTCAACCAACCGGAGGAATTTACCGAATCAGCCTCTACTCTCAAGTCATAGAACAGGTCCATGTGGTCCTTTATTGTCATCTCTTGCTGGGAGGCAGCAGAGCTTCTATTAGCATAGTCATCAAAGAGGGTGGAAGGTTCAGGGATTTCCACATCATCATACATATCCAAATGGTCCGGACCGGGTGACCACTCTCTGTGTGGCGCCTTATGCTGGCTCATCAGCATAAAAGGCTTTTCAGGATCTCTTCCGCTCTTTAGCCAGTCGAGGGAAAGGTCAGTGATAATGTTGGTTACATAGCCTTCTATTTGTTCCCTTCCATCAGGCGTTCTGAAGTGGGGATTGTAGTAATGTCCTTGTCCAGGAAGCACTCTCCAATAGTCAAAACCGGTTGGCTGGCTCTTGAGGTGCCACTTCCCTATCATGGCCGTTTGGTAGCCCGCAGCCTGTAGCAGCTTGGGGAAGGTCTGTTGTGTACTGTCGAAAGGCAGCGCATTATCCAGTACTCCATTTAAGTGACTGTGCTTTCCTGTGAGAATCACCGCCCGACTAGGTGCACAAATAGAATTGGTTACCATGGCATGCCTGAAAAGCATCCCTTCATTGGCTATTCTGTCCAGATTGGGGGTCTGATTGATATATGAACCGTAAGCAGAAATGGCCTGTAAGGCATGATCATCTGTGAAGATGAAGAGAATATTAG
>JBCBKZ010000975.1:0-1785 GCA_038520955.1 Bacteroidota bacterium
ACGGCACTTTACGGGAAGAAGTAGAAAGGATACTGCAAGCAGGTAGATGTCCTATTTTTGATGTGGATGTAGAAGGAGGACTTAATATTAAAGAGAAATACGGAGACCAGGCGGTTTCTATTTTCATTATGCCTCCCAGCAGAGAAACGCTAAAAGAACGCCTGAAGAAAAGAGGAACTGAGTCTGATACTGATATAGAGAAACGATATACCAAGGCGGAGATAGAGATGGATTACGCTGAGCAATACGACTATATAGTGGTAAATGATGAACTGGAGGAGGCGGTTTCTCAGCTCCTTAATATCGTAGATTCTCACCTGCAAAAAGCCTGAACCTTATGGCAAAAACCATTAGTGGGTCTTTCATCCCCGGATCTGAAAAGCCTACCACTCTCTCTGTGGGTCTGTATTTTGGATCATTTAATCCTATTCATGCGGGGCATTTGATTATTGCTCAGCATGCCTTAGACCAGGCATCGTTTGACTATGTATGGTTTGTCATTTCTCCCCAGAATCCATTTAAGCAGAAGAAGAACCTTCTTCCGGAATATGAGCGGCTGAAAATGGTAGAACTAGCCATAGAGGGAAATAACAAAATGATGGCTTCTAATGTGGAGTTTAGACTTCCCAAGCCCTCCTATACCATAGATACGCTTACCCATTTGGCAGATACTTACAAGATGTATTCCTTCTCCCTCATCATGGGGCAAGACAATCTAACCCACTTCCATAAGTGGAAAAACTATGAAAGTATCTTAAAGCATTATTCTATTTGGGTGTACCCCAGACCTGGCTATGTAGCTGGAGAAATAGATGCGCATGAAAATATTCATATCTTTGAAGCTCCTTTACTAGACATATCTGCCACCTATATTCGTCAACGCTTAAAAGAGAACAAGTCTGTCAGATACCTCGTGCCTGATGCAGTTCATGAGTACCTGGAAGTGGAAAACCTATATTCTTAAGTCGTAAAGCTCGCTATGCAACTCGTCCGTCAACTCCCTAATCTTATCACCTTACTGAATCTGGCTTTCGGAATCATAGCCGTTTGGCTCATCATGATCGGAGAGATAGTAATGGCTGCCGGCTTCATGATGCTGGCACTAGTGTGTGATTACGCGGACGGCTGGGTGGCGAGAATGCTAAAAGCTACTTCAGACATAGGGAAAGAGCTGGATTCGTTGGCAGATATGGTGAGCTTCGGATTGGTGCCGGGCTTTATGATGGCAGCCCTTATAGAAAAGTCTGTGGCAGCAGATCCCACTAATTTTGTGTGGCCCCCCCAAGATTTTTCTTTATGGATAGTAGCGTTACTGATTCCGCTTTCTTCCGCCCTAAGGCTAGCCATCTTCAATATTAGCACCAATCAAAGCTACTCCTTTATAGGCCTTCCAACTCCGGCTAATGCCATTCTTATTGCATCCCTGGCCATCACTGTATACCTAAGCCCCGATCATTGGCTGTCTCAGCTCTTACAAAATACAGCTGTTCTTATCATTCTAACGCTGATTTCAGCTTACTTACTCCAAGCAAGAATCTCTCTCTTTTCCTTCAAGTTCACCACCTATTCATGGGCTGAGAATCAGATCCGATACATTTTTATCCTGATAAGTGTCATCTTACTAGGCATTTTCCAGTACTATGCTATCCCCTTATTAATTTTCCTGTATATTGCGCTCTCTTTAATTTCACGTCCAAAACAATCGTAATTCTACTGTAGTGAAGTACAAGGTATCTGTACATATTATGCCAAGGGAAGAAATCCTGGATCCTCAAGGGAAAGCCG
>JBCBKZ010000976.1:0-1784 GCA_038520955.1 Bacteroidota bacterium
ATTCCACAGGTGAGCCCAAGCACATTGATGAAGGAGTAGTATTTGTGCTTGAGGACATTCTTACTGGCGAGCTTAAAGAGATGCTTGATCATAGGGGTTGACTGTAAGAGGTAGCTGGGTAAGTTGATAATTTGGAATATTAATGAAACAGATTCAAGATATTGCCTGTTAAGCAGAATGAAAACCCCTTTGTATAAAAGATTTTTTTCTACCTTAAGTAGAAATTTGACCTTAAAATTCCCTCGAAGAAATGACCAATAAACACCCTTTTATGAACCAGCTGTCGCTACCGGCTGTAGCGGCTCCTATGTTTTTGATTTCAGGACCTAAGCTGGTGATAGAAACCTGTAAGACTGGAGTGATAGGAACCTTTCCCGCCCTGAATCATAGAACCACAGAAGGCTTTGACCAGTGGTTGACAGAAATAGAGACGGCCTTAGATGGATATACCCAGGAAAACGGAAAGCCAGCCGCTCCTTATGGCGTGAACCTCATTGTCCATAAAACCAATCCTCGTCTGGAAGCAGATTTAGAAGTTTGCATTAAGCATAAGGTGCCTATCATCATCACCTCATTGGGAGCAGTTTCTAAAGTGATAGATGCCGTTCATAGCTATGGGGGACTTGTATTTCACGACGTCATCAATCTGAGACATGCTGCTAAAGCCGCCGATGCAGGTGTAGATGGCCTTATATGTGTAGCTGCAGGAGCTGGGGGACATGCAGGTACCTTGCATCCCATGCCTTTTGTGCAGGAAGTGCGAAGTATGTTTGATGGAACCATCCTCCTGAGTGGTTGCCTTAGTAACGGAAGGGACATAGCCTCCGCCATGCAAATAGGGGCAGACCTGGCTTATATGGGTACCCGCTTCATCAATGTAGATGAAAGTAGAGCGGATGAGGGATACAGAAATATGATCATAGAGTCCGGTACGCAGGACATCGTATATACAGCCGCCGTTTCTGGCGTGAATGCCAACTTCCTTCGACCCAGCCTGGAAGCCATGGGAATCACCAGAGAAATGTGGGACCTAAAAGGAAAGATCGATTTTGGGAAGGAACTGGATGCTGCTCAGGCTGAAGCGAAAGCCTGGAAGACCATCTGGTCGGCCGGACATGGCGTAGCGACCGTGAAGGACTCCATTCCTGTGGCAGAACTTGTGGGTAGACTGAAAGGAGAGTTTGTAGAAGCGATTAAAGAGCAGCAGCAGATGCTGGAGACGTATGGGTGAGCCGTTTTATAAGAAGTGCTAGTATAGACCTGTTAAGGATTGATAGGGTTCAGTTACCCTAAAACCTTACTAAGCCCATAAGATATCCAATCCATTATACTGTTTAAACTGTCTGTCTTTACTAACGATCGTCATATTCTCTTCTAAGGCCTGTCCAATGAGGAGTCTATCGAATGGATCTTTGTGGTGAAACGAAAGTGTGGTACTTTTCAAAAGATGAGGGAGACTAATCTCTAGAGTTACGAAACCAGATTCAGAAATGATTTCAAAAATTTTCTCTAAGGGATATTCAAATTTTAGTCTACCAAGAGAACTCTTAATACTTATTTCCCAGTACGTAGCTACACTGACGTAATTCGTGTATAAAGGCGATGCGATTTGCTTTCTTAAACTTTCTGGAAGTTTATTATTACCTGTAATGTACCATATTACAGCGTGAGTATCCCATAATACTTTCATTACATATAAGGTTCAAAGCCTTCGATGGGATCATCAAAGTTGTCTTTCATAATGATCATACCTTTGGCTAGGCCAGGAGTCATTCTTTTTTTAC
>JBCBKZ010000977.1:0-1762 GCA_038520955.1 Bacteroidota bacterium
CGTAGCAGCTATCCCTTATACCTTCTACGGTCAATACTAAGGCTGTCACCAGAATAGGGTGAATGGTAGAAAGGTATTTCTTAATAATATTGGAACTGAGCCCATAACAGACAGTAGCGAAAATGACTAGCAGAGAATAGTATAGCTGACTACCTATCTGGATGTCTCCGCTTTTAGCCAGAATTAGGACTACTGCACCCACTAATCCCACAATCACTCCTGCCAACTGTTTCCACGAAAAGGCTAAACCAAACAGACTCACGCCTAGGATCCACACGAAAATAGGGGTAATTACATTCAGGATTCCCGCTGTAGCAGAGTTCAGGCCTGTCTCAGCTATGGGAAAGAGAAAGGAGGGGATGCCATTTCCAATGCAGCCTACTGCTATGATACTAATCCACTGAACCTTGGTGATACCCGCTAATTCTTCTCTAAAACGCCAAAGCCATGGGAGTAGCGTAAGGCTGGATATGATCATTCTAAGAGCACCTATTTGGAAAGGAGGGAAAGCCACCAGACCTTTTTTGATCAGAATAAAACTACTTCCCCAAACTAAAGCCAGAATCAATAAAAGACCCCACGCCAGGAGATCGTCTTTCTCCATGCTTATTTTCCTCTTTTGTGTTTAAAAAAATCCTTCATCAGGGCACTACACTCTTCCTCCATGATTCCACCTACTACCGTAGCTTTAGGGTGAAGGAGAAAAGGCTTATACCTTCTAAATCCGAATTTAGGTTCTTCTGCCCCATAGACTACTTTGGAAAGTTGAGCCCATCTGATGGCACCTGCACACATGGGGCAGGGTTCTACCGTCACATACATGGTACAGTCTGGGAGGTACTTGCTGTTGAAATACTCGCAGGCAGCTGTCAGGGCAATCATTTCTGCATGTGCCGTCGGATCCTGCAAGCGCTCAGTCTGGTTATACCCTTTCCCTATGATTTGATAATCACTGACAATGACGGCTCCTATAGGAACCTCATTTTCTTCATAGGCCTGTTCCGCCAGCAGATAAGCCTGGCGCATAAAATGCTCGTCAGAATGAATGGATAGCTTCATAGCTAAAAAAGCCTGGGATCAGGAAGAAAGTTGGCTAAGCTCCTGATAAAGTTTAGAAAGGGGAAGCCCTACTACCGCGTAGTAATCACCGTCAATACTGGTAATGCCTATCTTTCCTATCCACTCTTGAATGCCGTAACTCCCTGCTTTGTCAAAAGGCTTGTGGGTATCTACATAGTGGATGATTTCATCCTGACTGAGTTTTTTGAAGGTGACCTGGGTCTCTTCTGCAAAACTCTTGAATTTCCCTTTATAGAAAATGGTTACCCCTGTCACTACCTGATGGGTTTTTCCGGATAGCTTGGTCAGCATTTCTATGGCTTCCTCTCTGCTTTTAGGCTTTCCCATGATCTCTCCTTCCAGTCCCACAATAGTATCTGCCGTGATGACAATATTATCAGGAGAAAGGTCATCATATGCCTTAGCCTTATTTTCGGATACCAATACTGCGACTGCTCTGGGATGTATATCTTCCGGATAGTATTCAGTTACAGGCCTCACTACAATATCAAATTCTACCCCTAGTTCAGAGAGGAGCTCTTTTCTTCTGGGAGAATTAGAGGCCAGTATAAGTGGCGCAGGTAAGTTCATATAGTCTGATTTTGTGAGTTTGAAGTTAGTCAAACATCTATATCAAACACCAGAAAGCAGAAAAAGATTTTCTTGAAGGAGAATGAACAAAATGGAAAGAGACGAGATGATT
>JBCBKZ010000978.1:0-1752 GCA_038520955.1 Bacteroidota bacterium
ATCAAGCTAATTTCATGATCTATCACCCATGGATGAGGTTGGTAGCCTTCTTCGATCAGGTTGGAAAGAAAGGATACATATTCTGATACATAAGTATCTACCTTAGACAGCCGGTTTATGTACTTGACAGCATCTTCTCTTGACCGAATGGGATGGTGGTAATATAAGCTGCTGGGTAAGGCCTTCATGGGGGAGAATGACTCACTCCAGATAAAAGCCTCCGGATTCTCCAATATGATATCTATTCTCTCCTGTTCAAAAGCGATCCGGGAAAGAAAGTCCTGACTGAGAGTATCCTCTTTAGTTCCCAAAAGAGTCTGTGTTTCCTGTACATAAGCATCTACTCCTTGCTTCAATTCATCATTGATAAATGGGAAGCGGTTAAGTTTTTCCTCCACCCCTACAGCTATAATTCCCTCTGGTCTCAGCTTACTTAACTGAAGAGGCTGATCTCCATACCGGGTAGAGATCCAGTCTATGCTCAATGACTTAAGACTATTTTGCTTACTGCCATACCAGAAAAGACCTCCCCCTATTAGCAGCAGAATAAAAATACTTACTATCAGTCTTTTACTCATACTGTTTCAGTGCTTCTAACCTTTGGAGAAGGGGTGGATGGGAATAATGGAAAAATACATACAGGGGGTGAGGAGTAAGGTTGCTCAAGGTATCTGTATGGAGCTGCTTTAGGGCAGACTGCAAAGGTTTAGACATAAAGGTAGTCGCTGCGTATTCATCTGCCTCAAACTCATTTTTACGGGAAAGAATATTCATGCCTATCCCTAACAAAAGCGAAATAGGGGTATATAACATCCCAAATGCAAGCAGATTCAAGTGAATACCATTCTCCGTAGCTCCAAGGGCAATGGAGAGATTCTCTGCATACACAAAGCGAGACAAAATGAACAGCATAAGGCCTGACTGCAGTATGCTGATGATAAAGTTCTGGATAATATGCCTCCTCTTGTAATGTCCTACTTCATGAGCCAGCACAGCTACCAGCTCATCCTGAGAATAATTATCTACTAATGTATCAAAGAGAACTACCTTTTTCTTCTTCCCAAATCCGGAGAAAAAGGCATTGGCTTTGGTGGACCTCTTAGACCCATCCATGATCATGATGTGGGTAAGGGGAAAGCCCACCTTCTGACTGTAGTCTTCTATCTGCTCTCTTAGCGCACCACCTTCTAAAGGAGAAAGCTTATTGAAAAGTGGCACTAACCAGGAGGTATAGACGAAGTTTATGCCCACAATGAAAATGGAGATAATGATCCAGAACCACCACCAAAAATCTTGTCCTATGAACTGGATTAGGGCTATCAACGTTCCTAACAGCAAGCCTCCCATAATCACAGCTAATAAATATCCTTTCAGTTTATCCAGGATAAAGGTACGAGGGGTAGTTTTATTAAATCCGAATTTCTCCTCTATCACAAAGGTTCTGTACCATTGAAAAGGCGTTCCCAATAAATCCGAAAATATATAGAGAACTCCCATGAACAATAAAGGTAATCCTACCGGATGGGTAGTAACTTCTCTTAATTGGGCATCCAGCCAGCCGAATCCTCCGAACATTAAAATGGCCAGGGTAACTCCAAAACTCAACCAACTGGATAGCCTACCGAATGAATAAGTACTGGAATGATAAGCATGAGACTTACGGTACTCTTCCTCCTCATAGTGATCTGCCAATAGTTCAGGGAGTTCCGGTTTATGGCTTTTGAAATTCAGGTAAGAGAGCACTTCACTCAG
>JBCBKZ010000979.1:0-1751 GCA_038520955.1 Bacteroidota bacterium
AAATCATCTTCTTCGAAATTAGGGAAAGCCGCTACATACCCGCCTATGGGTATGTCAGGAACTTGTAAGCGTAAGCCATCTGCTACCTCATTATGGAAAGTGAATATTTCTTCTGGTGTCTTATCTCCCACTGTCACGAACTCATATAGAGGCTCATTCATAATTTCAATGTAGGTAGGCTTAGGTTGTCCTTCTCCTCCATGAAAATCATTCACGAATCTGCCCATAAACTCCCCTACTGCTGTGCCATTAGCAAATGCCCAGCCCTGAGAAGTCTTAGTTCCATCTGGAAAGAAAGGTTTTTGTTGAGCCGCTATAATAAGCTCATTTCTCCCCTCATAAGAATGAATTCCTGCACGATTCCTATAAGAGGTTCGGACCGCCTGTCCTTTATTAGCAATATCTACTGGATCTGCATACCCAGGCCTATTGGGGTCTTCAGCTACCTGATTTACATGCCAGCTGATAGGACCCGTATTTCTGCCCAAATACACATCCATTTCATTGAGAAACTCATCTCTTAAGTCCCGAAAGTCTCCAAAATTATTCCCCAATGTCCAGTCACTCTCAATCGCATCTGCATGGATCTTAACCATCTTTTTCCGGTCTAAACTATCAATACCTCCTACCCTATGTGATACATTGACATTAACATCTATTACCACCTGACCAAATACGGAGAATGGTAAGCAGATGATAGAAATGAGTAAGAGGTTCTTCCTTAGTTGGCACATAATCAAATGATCTTTTCTTACAGCTTTTCAAAAAGGTAAGCGGAAAAACCTGACTTCCCTGATCCCTATACTCCACAAAAACTGAACATCCACGAATTCTCGTGATTTCCATCTCTTCCTTCTCTAACTTATGAGAACACTAAGGATAATTTCATCACAACTACTATTAACCATACAGATCTATTTTAGCCATGATGCCAGCATTAACTCTTGAACGCCTCATACAATTCAGTTCGTTACTGTTGTTAGTATCTTTCATCTCTTGCCAAGAAGATTCGAAGGATCAGCAATCTTCTCTAAACGAGCCATTCCCATTTGTCCTCCCAAAAGAAAAGCCTGATAGGCCCTTAAGTGCTGCCCTGGCTAGAAACTATACTTATCCAGCCGCCAGGCCAGAAGAAAATGAGCTATACTCACAGTTCAAGTATACTGAGTTGAAGGGGTTTGACTATCATGACTTTGACGGAACAATTAGCAGGAGAGATCCTTCAAAAGTAATTTTTGCCAATGGGAAATACTATGTATGGTACACTTACCGGAATACACCTACCCCACCACAAGGAGCCGATAAGAGTAATGATACTATCCCTTCCCGGGACTGGGATTTAGCAGAAATATGGTATGCTACCAGTGAAGATGGAGTTAGCTGGGAAGAACAGGGAGTAGCTATTTCCAGACCTGCTAAACCCAATGTAGGTTGGCGATCTGTTTCCACTGCAGATATTTTGGTGTGGAAGGGTAAATATTATCTCTACTACCAGGGATTCATGCAAGCAAGCGGTAAGCGTGGGGATGACTGTCCAGTGACGGTTTCCTATGCTGACTCCCCTGAAGGACCATGGATACCCACCCACCAGATCGTCATTCCAAATGGAGAAAAGGGAAGTTGGGATCAATATTCCATCCACGACCCATATCCGTTGGTTTTCAACGATAAGATTTACTTATACTATAAGTCTGACTTTGATGGTGATCCCAGACTGGTCCGTATGCAGGGCTTAGCCATAGCTGAAGATC
>JBCBKZ010000097.1:0-11445 GCA_038520955.1 Bacteroidota bacterium
CCTAAAAGCCTATGAACAAAAAAAGCCTGATGAGCCCATCTGTGAGCTTAAGGTCACCAAGACCATTTCCAAAGAACAACATATAGTATTCATTAGAGAGGGCTGGGGATCAGAACAAGGAGGGAAGGGCTGGAAAGAAGGATCCTATTTTTGGGAGGCTTTTGTAGATAATGAGCAGGTAGGAAAACATCCTTTTTACATATATGAGGTAGGTCCGGTAGACCTTCAGAACAATCCTTACTTCGAACTGGAAGGCATTAAACTGTTTGAGGGTTCTAACCAGGATGGTAAAAAGAAGAAACCTACCTACTACACAACTTTCTATGATAAGGAAACCCGGTTTGTATGGGTAGACTTTAAAGCTATAAGTAAACTCAAGAAAGAGTTTGTAGCTGAAATCCAGTTCATGTTTTACAATGGTGCTCGCCAGTTAAAAGGTGTCACCACGGAACTCAAGAAAATAGGTAAGCGCCAAACCAAGATTCATATCACCTCAGGCTGGGGCTCTGACTACAGAAGCTCATGGTATGCAGATAACTATACCGTGGAGGTGGTATTTATGGATACCCTTCTAGGCGTCATCCCCTTTAGAGTGGATGATCATTTTGTCGAGGGAGATTCAACTTTACTAACTCCCGGTGATACAGGCATGGTACTAGGCTTGCCTACTGGCAAGGAAGAAACGCCTAAATCATTGGAAGAGATATTACAAGACTTAGACCAACTGGTCGGCCTAACCAGTATCAAGGCTAAAGTCAGAGAGTATGCCCAATACTTAAACTTCCTTAAGATTAGAAAAGAGAAAGGCTTTCAGGAAGACCATTCTTTGGGGCTTAACCTCGTATTTACAGGTAATCCAGGAACGGGAAAAACTACCGTAGCCAGAATGCTAGGGACCATCTACCACAAATTAGGCCTACTCAGCAGAGGGCATGTTCATGAGGTGGATAGGTCTGATATCATAGGAGAATACATAGGCCAAACTGCCCCCAAAATGAAAGCGGCCATAGACATGGCGAGAGGGGGAATCCTATTTATAGATGAAGCCTATGCACTGGCCAGAACGGGTGATGACGCCAAAGATTATGGTAGAGAGGCCATAGAGATTCTGGTAAAAGAGATGTCCCAGCCTAAAGGAGATTTGGCCGTCATTGTGGCTGGCTACCCTGAAGAAATGGATAACTTCCTGGGTTCCAACCCAGGTCTCAAATCCAGATTCAATCTCAGCTTCAGCTTTGAGGATTATACGCCTGATGAGTTGATGGCTATCTCAGATTTCTGGTCCGTCAAAAAAGAGATCATCCTTAATCAGGATGCTAAAAGCTATCTGGGTAGAAAGCTGATGGAGGCGTACCGATCCAGAGAAAAATCTTTTGGGAATGCGCGTTATGTACAAACCCTCATAGATGAAGCCAAAATGAACCTTGGGCTAAGGGTGATGAAAGCTGATAAGCCAGAAGAACTCTCCAGAGAAGAACTATCTACCATCAGAGAAGACGACCTGAGACCTATATTCAGCGAGCAGGACAAAAGCAAAGTCAAGATTCCGGTGGACCAGCAGTTGCTCTCAGAAGCCATGAGTGAGCTGAATAGCCTAATAGGGCTGGATCAGGTCAAGGCTGAGGTTACGGAGTTAGTAAAGCTGGTAAAATTCTATCAGGAGATAGGAAAAGATGTCCTAAACAGCTTCTCCTTACATACCATATTCTCCGGAAATCCTGGTACTGGAAAAACGACTGTCGCCAGAATTTTAGGGAAGATCTACAGAGCCCTGGGCTTGCTGGAAAGAGGAGAACTTGTGGAGTGTGATAGGCAGGCTTTAGTAGCGGGTTTCGTAGGGCAAACAGCCACTAAGACAGCAGAAATTATAGATAGAGCAAAAGGAAGCATCCTATTCATAGATGAAGCTTATTCACTTTCTCAAGGAGGGGTAAATGACTTTGGGAGGGAAGCGGTAGAAACCCTTCTGAAAAGAATGGAAGACCTCAGGGGAGAAATCATTGTGATAGTGGCAGGATATCCTGAACCCATGAATAAGTTCCTGGAATTAAATCCAGGGCTCAAGTCTCGCTTTGACCGCAAGCTGGAATTTGAGGATTATAAAGCGGAAGAATTACAAGAAATCGCCTCCGTCATGTTGGCGAGAGAAGGCATCATCCCTGAGACAGATGCACTCGAACAAATAGGTAAGTATCTCACCTTCCTCCACCAGCGGAAGAACAAATACTTCGGCAATGCAAGAGCCGTCAGGAAGGTGATAGAAAAAGCCATCAAAAATCAGCATCTCCGCCTGGCTACCCTTGAGGCAGGAGAAAGAAAGGATGATATGCTGAAAAGCCTTATTTTTGAGGACGTCTCAGAGTTCCAGGCAGGTAATGACGCCTTGTTGGAATCTGAGCTCCAAAGAAAAGTAGGTTTTTAACCCATATACATGCCTGAACAGCTTCAGCTAGTAGAATGCCCACGTGATGCTATGCAGGGACTTCATAAACAGATCCCTACAGCCAAAAAGATCAGCTATCTCAACCAGCTTTTGAAAGTAGGGTTTCATACCCTGGATTTCGGAAGCTTTGTTTCTCCCAAGGCTGTGCCCCAAATGGCGGATACAGCGGAAGTGGTGGAAAGGCTGGATTTATCTGCGACAGATACTAAGCTCTTGGCCATAGTAGCTAATCAAAGAGGAGCGGAAGCAGCCGTAGCCTTTGACCAGATCACCTATCTGGGGTATCCCTTTTCTATTTCAGAAACCTTTCAGCAGCGGAATACACGCAGGTCTATTTCAGAATCCATCCCTTTGGTAAAGGATATTTTAGCCCTCTGCGAAAAACATGGAAAAGAGTTGGTTCTCTATATTTCTATGGGCTTTGGAAATCCCTATGGAGAAATGTGGAATCCAGAAATAGTGGAAGAATGGGCAGAGAAAATGATTTCCTGGGGTGTGAAGATCATTTCTCTGGCAGACACAGTAGGTAATGCACAAGAAGAAGATATTAAACTTCTTTTCAGGACTCTTCTCTCCTCGCATAAAGACATTGAGTGGGGGGCTCACTTTCATGCGACTCCTTCAGAAAGAATCATGAAACTCTCTACCGCATGGGAAGAGGGCTGTAGAAGATTTGATTCGGCTATGCTGGGCTTTGGGGGTTGTCCTTTTGCGGATGATGAATTAGTAGGTAATATAGCCACTGAAAGTCTGGTCCCTTTTCTGGAAGACAGAGGAGCCGATCCACACCTGGACAGAGATGCACTTCAACACGCCATGCTCATGGCCAATGACATATTTCTTTAAATGATTTAATAGGGAGTTCTTTTATCAATTAAATTACTCATCACTCTTGAAGCTTTCACAAACATATACTAGAGGAAGGCGTTCCTCCACCGCTCGTGGGGGGAAAGAAGCGCTGCATTGGAGGAACCAAGCGTTTTTGCTGACTTTTTTGGCGACTGCAAAAAGTCAGGCTGCCGGCAGGCAACGAAGCACTTATCAATGATTTAGTCAAAAAAGCAAAGGCTCCCCATGTACCTTACCCACATCCCTACCTGGCTGCAAAGCTGTTACCCATCCTATCACTGGAGAATTCCCACCCAGGGAAAGGTATTGTACTTAACCTTTGATGATGGCCCTACCGAAGAGATCACCGAATGGACCCTGGACCAATTGGTAAAGTATGAGGCTAAGGCCACCTTCTTTGTCATCGGTAAAAACGTACAGCAGCATCCTTCTATTCTCCAGAAAATCCTCAGTCTGGGGCATATAGTAGGGAACCATACTTTCACCCATAATAATGGAAGGCAAACCTCTACAGAAGATTACCTCCAAAGCATACAGCAAACCCAGGATATTTGTAAAAAGCATGGAAATATCACGCCTACCCTTTTTCGGCCCCCTTACGGAAGAATGACCTGGGCACAGATCCAGGAAGTGAAGAAACTCTTTCCTATTGTAATGATGGATGTGATCAGTGCAGATTTTGATTTACAGAAAGAGGGAAAAGAATGTACCAAGCTTGTTTGTGAGTCTTCACAGGAAGGTTCTATCATTCTCTTCCATGATAGTGTGAAGGCATTCCCAAGGCTTGAGAAAGCCCTACCTGAAGTGCTTAGTCATTTCGCCCGGCTTGGATACCGATTTGAGTCAATTCCGGCACTGCCCTTAGTACGTGTATAAGCTCATTCATCATCATGGCAGTAGCGCCCCAAATCACATTCCCGTTAATCTTGAAAGAAGGTGCATTCAGGTATAACTGAGGTCGGACTTGTACATTATACATTTGCCTGATGCTATCATCAAAGAAAGTATCCAGCTGGATCTCTATGATCTCATCTACTTCATCTGGCTGTGGGATAAAGTCAGGGCGTTCAGCTAAAAAGCCAACTACTGGG
Source organism: Bacteroidota bacterium (assembly GCA_038520955.1). Classification (GTDB taxonomy): domain Bacteria; phylum Bacteroidota; class Bacteroidia; order J057; family J057; genus JBCBKZ01. The sequence goes on from JBCBKZ010000097.1 coordinate 4,384, forward strand.
TACACCATAAAGTTGCTAACCGGGATATACATCTCTGTCATGGTTCCCAGTACTTTCACCTTATCTGATGGGACGCTTAACTCTTCTTCTGCTTCTCGCAGGGCTGTGTAGACAGTATCTGTATCAGACTCTTCTATCCTACCACCGGGAAAACTGATCTGTCCTCCATGTGCACGCCCATCCTGGGTGCGCTTCATGAATACTATGTGGAGTTTATTCTCAAGATGAGGATATAATAAAGCCAAGACGGCACTTTCTCTATAGTCTTTAGGAATTGGGAAATAAGGGTCTCTAAGATTAGAGGCCATTTCTCGCTGGGCTTCTTTTCCCGGCAATTCTTCAGAAAGTCTGGTGGAGAGTCTTTGAACGATTGAATCCCAATTCATATGTGCCTAGGTCTACTATTGAGTAAAAATGTAGATGCGAGTGGTAGGCTGAGTTGATTGTCAGGTATGAAGTCTGACACTAAAAGTACTCATGGGTAGTAGTCCGAGTCGCCGACTAAAGTACAAATTTCTCCGGAAAGAACAGGTTTCCCAAATGCTTACTTCGTCTTCAGAACGTTTCAACCTGAAACTACTGCTGTATTATTTTGGGACATACTCCTACTTACAGAGGCAACCTAATACACTTAACATTTTATTTATCAGCCAGTTATGAATTGGACTAATGATTGCCAAGTCAAGGAAAACACCTTACTATGTTCTCGCACTACGTTAAAACCGCTGTCAGAAATCTTCTACGCAATAAACTCATCTCAGCCATCAATATCCTTGGACTCTCCATAGGCTTGGCTGTTTGCTTGATCATATACCTCTTTGTCTCTTACCAAAAGAGTTACGATACACACCACGTTAAGGCTAATCAAATTTTCAGGGTAGTACAGGATCAGTTGCAGTCTGGAGAATGGTATGCCGTAGCGAGAACGCCTGCCCCTATGGCGCCTTATATACTGGAAAATTACCCGGATGCTGAGAATGCAAGTAGAACTGCCTTCAGAGCAAATATGCTTTTGAGTGCAGGCGAGACACATAGAGACGGATTTCAAGGTGTATTTGCGGATCCCGCTTTTATGGACATGTTTGATCACCAAATTCTTCAGGGTGATGCTAAGCAGGCATTAGGTGATCCTTATTCCATCATTCTTACAGAAAGTCTCCGCAAGAACCTCTTTGAAGAGACAGAAGAGGTGTTGGGGAAAACCATTCTATTAAATCAGGAGACGCCCCTAATCGTAAAGGCGGTCATAGCTGATATTCCCAGAGAATCTCATGTTCCCTATGACTACATTATTCCTTTCTCTCTTTTTGAGACCTATGGAATGAATCTCTCCAACTGGAATGCAAACGCCTATTACACCTATGTACAATTGAGGGAGGGGACTGATGTCTCAGCTATTGACAGAGGGCTTACGCACTACATTCAGGTGGATAGAGGACAGGATGATCAGCGCTTCTATCTACAACCTCTAACAGACATATTTCTCAAGTCAGACTTTGCCTTCAATACTGACTTTGGACCGAGAGGAAAAGAACAAACCATCTACTTTTTCTCGCTCATAGCTTTCATCATTCTGCTAATAGCATGTATAAATTTCACCAACCTAAGTACTGCCAAAGCCTTAAAAAGAACCCGTGAAATAGGATTGCGAAAGGTGGTAGGAGCAGGTAGAAATCAGCTTATCAGACAGTTCTTGGGAGAATCCCTATTGACGGTCAGTATTTCCTTCATTCTCGCCATTTTTATCAGTCAGCAAGCGCTCCCCTTTTTCCATACACTAACCGGCCTGGAGATTTATACAGATTGGAGCAATCCCTCCTTATACATAGGAATCGGAGGTATATTTCTGTTAACCATGTTCCTGGCAGGAAGCTACCCCGCCTTTATTCTTTCTTCATATAAACCCGTAGAAGCGCTCAGCCAAAAAATATTCGGTAAAGATAAAGGGAGTGGCGTGAGAAAAGTCCTGGTCTCAGGCCAGTTCATTGCAGCAGTGGCCCTGACCGGAATCACCATCATTATCCAGCAACAGCTTAACTTCATTGAGAATAGAGATCTGGGAATAGATAAAGAGCAGCTAGTCTATGTAGAGCTGAAAGGGACACTTCTGGAGAATTATTCATTGGTAAGAGAAAAGCTCACAAGTCATCCAGAGATAGCTTCCGTATCTGGAACCAACTATTATAGCATGCCCTTCAACTGGGTGGGGAGTTCTACTTTGAGAAAATGGGAAGGACAGCAAGGAGATGATAAGTTTAACATTTCACAATTCGCGGTGGATTATGATTTCCTCCAAACCTTTCAGATTCCTTTGCTGGAGGGAAGAGCTTTCTCTCCCGCTTTTGCTACAGACACAGCAAATTATGTATTGAACAAAGCTGCTGTAGCCAGGATGGACTTATCCAATCCCGTAGGATCTACCTATTATGCACCTTCCGGCAAATCGGGGACCATTATAGGGATCATAGATGATTTCCACTTCAATAGTCTGTATGAAGAGATTCAACCTGTAGCCATAGAACTTGCCCCTGAACGTGTTTCCTATTTGTTACTGAGAATCCCTGGAACTTCATTAGAAGCAGGACTGGCACAATTAACCTCCACACTGGATTCCTTCCAGCCTAAATACTCCTGGTCTTATGAATTTCTAAAGGATGATTTCCAAACTGTCCATCAGGAAGAAAACCTGGCGGGAAGCATGTACTCCACCTTCACTTTCATAGCCATCATACTTTCATGCTTAGGCTTGCTAGGCTTAGCCATCTTCTCCACTGAGCATAGATCTAAAGAGATAAGCATCCGAAAAGTACTGGGAGCTTCTATCAGGCAAATTACCCAGCTTTTTCTTTCTCACTATCTAAAGCTGATAGGAATAGCTTCCCTCATCGCCATACCCCTTTTCTGGTGGCTCATGAACAATTGGCTTTCCAGATTTGCTTATAGAATAGACCTGGAATTATGGCACGGACTTACCCCAGGATTTCTCATCCTATTGATAGCGGTAAGCACCATTGGTATCCATACTTACAGAAAGGCCATGGAAAATCCCGCAAGTGCTTTGAGAGGAGATTAATTCTTATTTATCCGGGAGATTTTCGGCTTATTAGGGTGAAGCCATTTACATCTCTCGGATAAACTCCTAACTTGTGGCATGGACTTAACTACTACACCTAAAGCACAGGAATTACATAGCCGTGCCAAGAAATTTATACGTGAAGAGCTCCTCCCTATAGAAGAGGAAATCCTGCACCAAGGACACGAAACCAGAGGAGATTGGACCCAGTGGCAAATAGACCCCAGGATAGACCTCCTAAAAGAAAAAGCCAGAAGTCAGGGACTGTGGAATATGTTTCTTCCCGGTCATCCGGAAGGGCTCTCCAACCTGGATTATGCTCCCATAGCAGAAGTAACAGGATATTCCATTCTTGCACCAGAATTATTCAACTGTAATGCCCCCGATACCGGGAATATGGAGGTTCTTTGGAAGTACGGTTCTGAAGAACAAAAAGAGCAGTGGCTTACCCAACTCCTGGATGGAAAAATCAGATCTGCCTTCTGTATGACAGAGCCAGCCGTAGCTTCCTCTGATGCTACAAATATGGAGGCTACCATCACTGATAAGGGAGACCACATAGTCCTGAACGGAAGAAAGTGGTGGAGTTCCGGCATAGGCCACCCTAACTGTAAGGTGCTCATCTTTATGGGGCTTTCTGACGCAGAGGGAGAAAGACATAAGCAGCACTCCATGGCGCTGGTTCCTTTGGACACACCTGGTGTCAAAATAGAGAGAATGCTTCCCGTTTTTAACGCCTTTGATGCCCCCTTTGGGCATGGAGAAGTAAGCTTTAACAATGTAGAGCTGCCTAAGTCAGCCATCATTGCCGGAATGGGGAGAGGATTCGAGATAGCCCAGGGGAGATTAGGCCCGGGAAGAATTCACCACTGTATGCGCCTAATAGGAGCAGCAGAACGTGCCCTGGAATTAATGATCAAGCGCGGATCAGAAAGAGTCGCTTTCGGGAGCCCACTCTTAAAGCTGGGTGGAAATGTAGATATCATCGCTAACTCTCGTATGGATCTGGACATGACCAGACTCCTGCTCATGAAAACAGCATGGTTACTTGACAATAAAGGGGTAAAAGCTGCCCTTTCAGAGGTAGCCCAAATTAAGGTGGTAGCCCCTAATGTAGCCTGCAGAGTAATAGACGCCGCCATGCAAATGCACGGTGGAAAAGGCTTAAGTAATGATACGGTACTTCCCGCCCTGTATGCATATGCGCGTGTGCTGAGATTAGCGGATGGACCGGATGAAGTTCACAGAAGAACAGTAGCCAGAATAGAACTCAAGAAATACCGCTAACCCATGGACGAGAAAATCTTAGATAGAGCGGGTAAAGTTCGTTCTGGGGAAGAGATAGATCCCGTGGTATTAGCGGATTACCTTTCGAATCACATACCTGACTTAAAAGGAATTCCTACGATCAAGCAGTTTAAAGGAGGGGCTTCCAACCTCACCTACAGGCTGGATTTTGATAATACCTCCCTAATCCTTCGTAGACCTCCCTTAGGGACCAAGGCCAAGTCTGCCCATAATATGGGGCGAGAGTTTGATATCATGAAGAAACTCAAGCCTCACTACCCATCAGTACCCGTAACGCATGTGTACTGTGAGGATGAAAGCCTGATAGGGACAGACTTTTATGTGATGGAGCGCATAGTAGGGATGATTCCCCGTCAAAACTTACCTGAAAGCCTGAATTTTACCGCTGATCAGGTAAGAGAGTTATGTGAGAATTCTCTCGATAAATGGGTAGAACTTCACAAAATCGACTATAAAAAAGCTGGGTTTGAAGATTACTATAGAGGAGAAGGCTATGTAGCACGTCAGGTGCTAGGCTGGAACAAAAGGTATAGAAAGGCACGCACACCCGACGTGCCAGATTGTGAGAAAGTGATGGCATGGCTGGAAAAAAGAATGCCAGAAGACCTTACCCCCTGCATCATCCACAACGATTACCGCTTTGACAACATGGTCTATGACCCGGATGAGCCTACCAAAGTTATAGGCGTACTGGATTGGGAAATGTGTACCGTAGGAGATCCCTTGATGGATGTGGGCAGTAGCCTGGCCTACTGGATAGAGGCTAAGGATCCTTTCTGCCTGAGAATGTTCCGTAGACAGCCTACCCATATGGAAGGCATGATGAGCCGAGATGAAATGGTAGCCTATTACCTGGAGAAAATGGGGATGGAAGGAAGAGACATGCGCTTCTATTATGTCTTCGGCCTTTTCAGATTAGCTGCCATCATTCAGCAGATTTACTACCGCTACTATCACAAGCAGACCAAAACCAAGGCCTTTGCGGTCATGGGTGCGGCAGTACATATGATGAACACCTACTGTGAGAAGCTCATCAAAAGTAAGTCTGACAAGCTCAGTGATTATCCCCTTAGTTTATGGGATAACCTCAATTTCAGCAGCAGGACGCTGATCAAGAAATTTACCGCATAAGATTCGTGGCGCGGGGTTTAAACCCCGCGCTGTAATTCATAAAAAATAAGACTAAATGTAGTGGCAAATTTATTTGCCAAACCTCACTAACAGAACATTATGAAAATTAAACCTCGCTTTGATCTGGACGGAAAGGTAGCCATCATCACAGGAGCTTCTAAGGGGATAGGAGAAGCCATGGCCCACGGAATGGCAGAATTCGGTGCGAAAGTCATCGTAAGCTCACGTAAGCAAGAAGCCGTAGATGCCGTAGCAGAAAACATCAAAGCTAATGGAGGCGAGGCTACGGGTATAGCTTGTCATGTGGGAGATGAAGAGCAGAGAAAGGCCCTTGTAGATAAAGCCATCCTTACCTACGGACGTGTAGACATCCTGGTGAATAATGCCGCGACAAACCCTTACTTTGGGCCGGTAGAAAAGCTGGATCCTGCCGCTTACCAGAAAACCCTCGATATTAACCTGAATGCTGCCATCTACCTCAGCAACCTGGTCTTCCCACATATGAAGGAGCAGGGGGGAGGAAGTATCATCCACATCAGTTCCATTGAAGGAATTCATGCTTCCGCTTTATTCTCCGCTTACAACCTGAGTAAAGCAGCTGTCATCATGCTGGCCAAGAATCAGGCAGCAGAATGGGGAAAGCATAACATACGCGTAAACGCCATTTGTCCGGGTCTGGTAAAAACCAAGCTCAGCCAAATGCTATGGAGCAATGAAACCCTCCTCAAGCAGGTTTCCACCAAAATCCCTATGGGACGCATGGCACAGCCTGAAGAAATGGCCGGACTAGCCGTCTTCTTGGCTTCAGACGCAGCTTCCTACTGCACTGGGGGAACCTTTGTAAACGATGGGGGGATTTTGAATGGGCCGTTGTTTGGGTAGGGGAAAAGACGACTCTAGATATTTCAGAAATAAAATATACTCTTAAAATTCATTTCCATAATTAATGGATAATCTCTATTATCCATTAACTATATTCAAATTTCTGAATGTTCCTAAGTTAGCTAAATCAATGGTCTCTTCATCCCTAACAAATGAAAATTTCAAGTCATCACCGTCCTCCACGATAAATAGCTGGCCTATATCACCGTCTTGCATCTCTATCTCTTTTAATACAAAATTTGCTAATACCTTTTGTAAGGTAATAGATCTAAATGTTCTTGAATCTTGTAGTTCTTCTTCGGAATGATCAATCCATAGCTCGACAGTTGCTGTTACTGAATCTACTGGGTAGAATTTATTTCTAGACTTTACAAATACATCATGTAAAATCACTGAAATTTCTCCGATTTCTTTTTTACCTATAATAACTTCAACGTCATCCTCTTTTATTACCCAAAATCCCTTATACAAACTATTGAGATGATTTTTTTTGAATATTTTCACCATCTCCATAAGGTGTTGTTTTTGAAACACTTCGATACTAAACCCATCTTTATTAGTACCTACGAAAAACTCTTTTAAAATAAAGTCAGGTCTCTTACTAAAAAGAGAAGAAGAATATTTAATTTCCTTTAATTCTAAATGATATTTAAACAAGCGCATTCTCT
>JBCBKZ010000980.1:0-1743 GCA_038520955.1 Bacteroidota bacterium
GTGTGAATTGTGCCTTAGGAATAGAAAGATACCTAAAAAAGGAAGGCCTGCAGGACATACAGGTGGATTTTTCGAATGAAGAAGTACAGTTTGAATTAATAGAAGATAAAGAACTCAAGGGAATCATAAAGGGGATTGAAAAACTGGGTTTTCAGGTGGTTCAGGAAGAATCCAACTCAGGCTGGGGGAAGATAGAGTGGATGGTTCTTTTTGGGGCAATATTTACCTTCCCGCTTTTGCTGCACATGTTTATACCATGGCATGTGCTACATAACCCTTACGTGCAATTGGCTTTGGCTACGCCAGTCTACCTCATGGGGATATACCATTTTGGGCGCTCAGGGCTTAATTCTCTTAAGACGGGTGTTCCTAATATGGATGTGCTGATAGCCATAGGGGCTACAGCGGCTTTTGGGTATAGTCTGTATGGAACATGGTTCCAGCTTGGGCCGGATTACCTCTTTTATGAAACGGCTGCCGCAGTTATCACCATTGTCCTGGTTGGGAATTTACTGGAACATAGAGCAGTAAAGCAGACTACCACTGCTATGCAAGCCTTACATCGCTTACAGAATGTAAAGGCTGTAAGAGTTCTGGAGAATGATGGGCAGGAGCAGTTTGAAGAAGTCGCAGTCAAGTCCTTAAGTGTAGGAGACCAGCTCCTGATAAGGGATGGAGAACGCATCCCGGTAGATTCAGTAGTGATGAACGGTACGGCTACCGTAGATGAATCCATGTTGACGGGAGAAAGTGAGGAAATTCTCAAAGAGAAAGGAAGCCAACTGCTTGGAGGGAGTTTATTGACGAGTGGTACCCTATATGCTAAGGCTACCAAAGTAGGGAAGGACAGTACACTTGCGCAAATCATAGAACTGGTTAAAAAAGCGCAAAATGAAAAGCCTGATTTGCAAAGATTGGCAGACAGGATTTCTGCCGTTTTTGTGCCGGCCATTTTGTTGATAGCCACGCTTACCTTTTCCCTTTCATACTGGGTGTTTGACCTGAGCTTACAAGCAGCCATTATTCATTCAGTAGCTGTTTTGGTTATTGCCTGTCCTTGTGCCATGGGACTTGCCACACCTACAGCTGTGGTAGTAGGATTGGGTAGAGCCAGTCAGGAAGGCGTGCTCATAAAAGGAGCTAATACGTTAGAGAAATTGACTGGAACCCAAACCATGATCATGGATAAGACGGGTACCCTCACTACTGGAGAATTTGAGATTTCTCAGCTTAAGGTAGAAGGGATCTCTGAAGAAGAAGTAAAGAGGCTTGTCTTCAGCATGGAACAGCACTCCCAGCATCCCATAGCCACCTCCATCCAGAAGATCTGGAAAGGAACTCTCCCTCTTACTTTTAAGAAAGTGGTGGAACACAAAGGAAAAGGGGTAGAGGCCTGGGATGAAGAAGGAAATCAATATCAACTGGGCGCAGCCAGGTGGTTACTTCCAGAAGATCAAAGTGACCTGGTCCTCATGAAAAATGGAGAGTATACAGCATCCCTCTTCATAGCTGATCAACTCAGAGAAGGAGTTAAAGAATGGGTCAATTTTTTACACGAAAAAGGGATTCGTCCAATCATCTTGAGCGGGGATAAGAAGGAGAAATGTGAAGCGTTGGCCAGAGAATTAGGGATTGAAAATGTATATGCAGAGAAAAGCCCTGGAGACAAATTGGAGATTCTCACGGAACTAGCTGCTCAGTCTACTGTGGCTATGATAGGAGATGGGATCAATGACGCACCCG
>JBCBKZ010000981.1:0-1727 GCA_038520955.1 Bacteroidota bacterium
GGAAAAAAGAATACTTCTTATCTGTTAGAAAGCCAACTTACTAATCCCAACCAGTCATCAATTTCTTCATAAATTTAACATTTCATTAATGAGTTCACCCTACCAAAGCTCTCAAGGAAACTCCACTTACCTAATATGAAAGAAAGTTTGCCAGAAACTTTCACCTTGACTATGCATCAGGTATCTTCATTGGGGATTTAGTTATAACGGGCTTTTTTGTTTATTTTAACTAGACTGATTGGGATTAGTAAGTTGGCTTTCTAACAGATAAGAAGTATTCTTTTTTCCTAATCCTGCTTTATGATTACTCATAATTTTTAAGCAACTGTGAACGACACTACGGCACCAGAGGCCCTTTCGCTTGTGCATGCGCTCAAGAAGTATTTTGGATATGATTCTTTCAGAGGAAAACAGGAAGAGGTTATCCAAAGTGTAATGTCTGGGAAGAACACCTTTGTGATTATGCCTACTGGGGCAGGGAAATCTCTCTGTTTTCAGCTCCCAGCTTTATTGATGGAAGGGACTGCGTTAGTGATTTCTCCTTTGATTGCATTGATGAAAAATCAAGTGGATCAGCTGAGTGCTTTTGGGATAGAAGCGGGCTTCCTTAATAGTAGTATGAACAGAGGAGATTATGAGGCTGTAAAGGAGAAAGTTCTTAATAAAACATTGAAGCTATTATATGTAGCGCCTGAGTCGCTGGTGAAGCAGGAGATAGTAGATTTTTTAAAGCAGGCTAAAGTCAGTTTTCTTGCCATAGATGAAGCTCACTGTATTTCTGAATGGGGGCATGATTTCAGACCTGAATACAGAAGGATAAAGGAAATCATGGGACAGATAGGGCATGTGCCTATCATCGCCCTTACCGCTACCGCCACCCCAAAGGTGAGAACAGATATTCTTCATAACCTTCAGGTTAATGATGCTAACGTATTCATTACCAGCTTTAATAGGGAGAATCTCTATTATGAGATCAGACCTAAGGTAAGTGCCAAAGCTGCTACCACAGAAATCATTAAGTACATAAAATCTCAGGGAGAAAAATCAGGTATTATCTACTGCCTGAGTAGAAGGAAGGTGGAAGAGCTAGCAGAGATTTTAAGTGTAAATGCCATAAAAGCAGTTCCCTACCATGCCGGGCTGGATGCTTCTACCAGGTCCCGGCATCAGGACATGTTTTTGAGTGAAGATATCCAGGTGGTGGTAGCTACCATTGCCTTTGGGATGGGAATAGATAAGCCTGACGTACGCTTTGTGATTCACTATGATGTGCCCAAAAGTATAGAGAGCTATTATCAGGAAACAGGTAGGTCTGGGAGAGATGGACTGGAAGGGAACTGTATCCTATTCTATGACTTTAATGACATAGTGAAGCTGGAGAAGTTCATGAAGGACAAACCGGTCAGTGAAAAGGAGTCGGGAAAACACCTTCTATATGAGATGGCTGCCTTTTCTGAGTCAGGTACCTGTAGGCGGAAGCTCATGCTCCACTATTTTGGGGAGAAATATGATGAGTCCAGGTGCGACCGTATGTGTGATAACTGTCGGTACCCAAAAGAGACTTATGAAGCTAGTAAATGGATTACCCTGGCGCTACAAGGAGTAAATGATCTCAATAGTAAGTTTGGCTCTGTACACCTGATCAATGTATTGAGGGGAAGTAAGAACCAACAAGTAAATCTATACGAGCATGAAAAACTCCCCTCTTATAGTCAGGGAGCAGAGAT
>JBCBKZ010000982.1:0-1722 GCA_038520955.1 Bacteroidota bacterium
GCCCTATACAAATTCAGAGATTGCAGCGTATGACTTAGGATAGCGTCTACCAGCATTTGGATATAAAAGGAGCGCCCTTTCAGATTTTTTGCCGCATACTTGGAAATGATGTCGTAGATATATGATTGTATGCCAGATACATCTCCACCTACGAGAAGAAATTTGTTTTCAGGCGACACACCACTTTTCTGAACATCATATAAGCAAAGCGCAAAAGCTGCTGTGGTCTTTAAATGATCATAGAGGGAAACGTCAGTAAGATGCTGGGTGCTGGAAGGAATTCTGCTGGTATATTTTTCTAGTAGAAATAGCAGGGTATCTGGTAATGATTGGATAGACTGATCTCCCAGCTTATGTACTTCAGTGCTAAATTCATCCCAAAGTTGCTGGTAGGGAGCTTGATCCTGTTTAATATCACCTGGCCTAGGAAAAGTGTCCCCAGATAAAGAAAATGATGTCAGAGGTAGATGGTATTCATACTCTACAGATGAGTCTTTCTCCACTTCTGTCCTTATGGCTTCCATAATAGAACGCATTCTGGTTCGCTTGAAGTCGTCCCACTTACGCTCATGCTCTGCATCTTTTTGACCTTCCTTTTCAGTTCTGTCCACCCCGGAAGCATAGTGATCAGCTTGCTGAATGAGTTTTTCCAGTTCTGAAGAAGGCTTGTGATGGGCAGCGGCTAAACGTATGAGTGTGTCCCCTCCTTTAAGCTCATTAGCCTGTTTGTCAGACCATTGGAATATTTCCTTGAACAGTCCCTCATGCTCAGAGAAGAACTGAGCCGTATACAGCACATGTTTGTGGGTAAAATATTGGCCGTTTTTACTTTCAGGGCAGAAAGTCTGTTTGCTCTTTTTTACTCCATCTGATAACATAGTAGATTTCCCACTGGCGGAGGGGTCTGCTCTCTGTAAAAACTTCCCTATATCATGAAGAAGTGCTGCTAAGAATACTTTATTTCTTTCCTGATTATCCATGCTTGTTCACTTTTACCTGTTGATTGATCCCATTTATGGCCTGAGCATTCCCTTCCTTCCCCATGCCTCTGACCACCCCGAAGCCATGGCTGACTTTTCCTCCCAGGCCTATGTGGAGGGGGAGGCTAACATTGGTTTTGAAGGTGACTGGAAAGGCTCTTAGGGTTACGCCTTTCATGCTGACGGGATAATGATCTCCCAGCTTAAGGATGTGGACCTTAACTTCTCCCTCTATATGCCATCCTACCCCCTTGGCGAAACTGAGGATATTCCCCAGCAGGATACGCTCTAAAAAGTGGATGCGTTCAAGTAGACTATCCATTTCCTGATAAGCCTTCCAGTTTTTCTGATTGAGAGCTAACCAGTTAGGGATTCTATAGGAGAAGTATTGTTGAAAGAGCTGGAGCCTGTGTTGGTGCAACTTCATGTTGTGGATATGGAGTTCCATCTTTTTGTCATGAAGCATGATGCTCCAGTCTGGCTGGGAAAAGAAAGCGTGTATTTCTTCTACGCCATCCTGAAGACAAACCATGGATGGTTTCCTGAAAAATGTCTTGTACTGTATCAGTGGGTACCTGTACCTGAGCTTATTCCCTTCATGCTGGTGAAACAAACTAGCCTCTTTTCCCGCCTTTTGGGCTATAGCTCCCCTAAATGCAGGTAATTGTTTCGCATGTATCTCTTCTTCAAATGAGATAGTTAATATATTAAGTGTGTTCATAGACCTTTTTTCATTTTTAAG
>JBCBKZ010000983.1:0-1722 GCA_038520955.1 Bacteroidota bacterium
GTATCCTTCACGCAGGATATGTGGAAGATAAGGCTGAATATTACCATTGGCTTCAAAGGGCAGATGTACTTCCTGTAACTTCCAGGCATGATTTTTTCGGGATCAGTGTAGTGCAAGCCATTCAGGCTGGAGTGTACCCTCTACTACCTAAAAGATGTGCCTATCCTGAGCATATTCCTTCTCAGCTACACGACAAATACTTGTATAACGATCAGGAGGAATTAGTCCAAAAGCTCAAGGCGGTACTTCAAAAGAGAGAAAAAGTAGATCCAGAGCTCTCTGCACATGTAGCGTGCTATGCCTGGTCAGAACAAATCCAATCCTATGATCAGCTCATGGATAAGATGATCATCAATGCTGCAAAATAGGTTTCTGCTTAGGCTGGGCATAGCCTAATAGGGTGATCTTTTCACGTCCTTCTTCCACGTTGGCAGTCATATTCCTGGTATCTATGATGTGCGTAGCATGCTTTACCACAAAGTCCACATCAAAGAGGTCATGATCCGTAATCATGATGATGGTGTTATATGAGGCTATGCTCTCTTCGGTAAGTTCTACAGAATAGTATGTTTTTCCCGCTACCTGATACTCATCTGCCCAGGGATCACTTACATCTATTTGGGTAACACCCTCATCCAGTAGTCTGTGAATGATGGCCTCTGCGGGTGAATTTCTTAAGTCCTTTACATTCTTCTTAAAGGAAACACCCAGTATGAGAATACGGGCATCCTGAAGTCTGATCGGCTGTTTAGCGATCTCTTTGAGGACCAGGTTAGTCACATGATAAGGCATGCTTTCATTTACGTTAGCTGCCAGGGTGATAAACTTGGTCTCGAAATCGTACTCTCTAGCTAGCCACGATAGGTAGTAAGGGTCTACCGGAATACAGTGTCCTCCTACACCGGGACCAGGCGTAAATTTCTTAAAGCCAAAGGGCTTGGTACTGGCAGCTTCTATCACTTCCCACACGTCTATACCTCCTATTCTCTCACACAGTAAGGCCAGCTCATTTACCAGAGCAATGTTTACACTTCTAAAGATATTCTCCAGCAGTTTTTCCATTTCTGCCACTCGCGGATTTTTCACCATGTACACCTGATCTATGATCTGATGGTTGATCCATGAAGCCAGTATGCTGCAGGTTTCATTCAGTCCTCCGGTAATGATGGGCGTATTTCCGGTATGGTAGGTTTTATTTCCGGGATCTACTCTTTCAGGGCTGAAGGCCACATAAAAATCCTTCCCAGCTGTAAGTCCGCTTTTATTTAGTCGGGGAACCAGATATTCTTCTGTCGTTCCGGGGAAGGTTGTGCTCTTTAAAATCACCAGCTTTCCCCTACTCATTACATGAGCCAGTTCTTCTGATGCCTGAATGATATACCTTAAATCCGGATCTTTATTTTCATTGAAGGGGGTGGGGACCGCTATGTAAATGATATCCGCTTCCTGAAGGGCCTCATAATCTGTGGTAGCAGAAAATAGACCTTTAGATACGAGCTCTGCCACCTCTTCATCCTTGAGATCTTCTATGTAGTTTTCTCCCCTGTTAAGCATGGAGACTTTTTCCTCAGAGACATCCACTCCAAGACACCTGAAGCCCTTCTTACCAAACTCTACTGCTATGGGCATACCTACATAGCCTAAACCTACTACGCCTACCAGTACATTCTTTTCACGAATATTTTCTGCCAGTGTCAAAGCTGTCCCTTCTAGCTGCTGTAT
>JBCBKZ010000984.1:0-1710 GCA_038520955.1 Bacteroidota bacterium
AGCCATAAGGTACTGATCCATTCCATGGAATTAGCTACTGATATTTCTATTCTTCTTATAAACGGAGACCTTTCTAAGATTTTCTTCATAAATGGTGTGGAACCTAAGCCCATTTTCACTCTATAAAGAAAGAACAGCAAAATTACCCCCATATGAAGCTTACAAGCTTATTCTCCCTTCTAATCCTTGTTGGCTTATCTGCCTGGAGACCTGAAACTCCCTCTCCAACTGACACTACTGCTGATCCTGCAGATAGTACAGACATTTTATCTGCTGTACTGGCCTTACAAGAGAAAATGCCAGCTCCTTCAGAGAGTTTTCGTCCGGGACATGTAAATGCCCGAGAAATATCAGACTATCTGGAAAAAACGGAAAATGGCTTTACCATCACGCTTCCTAAACGTAGCCTTACCCCCAGCCCGACCATCTATAAAGGTATCCTATATGTGAGCGGAGGCTTTGGAAGCAAAGAGTTTTATGCTTTTGATGCTCAAACGGGAGAAGTGCTTTGGGGCATGGACCTGGATGATGATGGACCTTCCTCTGCAGTAGTTGAAAATGACATTGTGGTTTTCAACACAGAATCTTGTACCATATTCGCCCTCAACTATCAGACAGGAGAACACCTTTGGTCCTATTTTCTGGGAGATCCCCTCATGTCTACGCCCAGTATCAAGGATGGTATCGTATATACCGCTTACCCCGCCGGAAGAGGAAACATAGGACTACCCCCAGCTAAAAATATTTTCAGTCCCAGCCTCCCTAATCAGTCTTATCAAAACGAATCTCCTCCCAAGCCAGAACTTTCCACAGACGGCTTACAGGGAACCCATGTACTCATAGCCATGGAACTGGAAAGTGGGAAAATTCTTTGGCAAAAGTGGATAGACGGGGACATTATGTCCTCACCCATAGTAGTGGATGAGGAGTTATACTGCACTACCTTTCCAGGAACGCTCTATAAGCTTCATGCAAAGACGGGAGAATTTCTGTCAGCTAAAGCCAGTAGGGCTACTTCTGCTCCCACCATAGTAGAAGATGGACTGTATCTAACGCAGAGATCAGATAAGGACAAAGAGAATGTACAAGAGTCCATTGGGATCTATTCCCGCCAAACAGCAGGCCTTTCCAGAGGATACTACAAAAAAGAAGCTCCCTACCTTGATGAAAAAGTCCAGAATGAGACTAGCCTGAAAGAACTCTCAGTAGCCTATGATGCCGGAAATGGTTTTTCCGGAGGAGCACCTTCCAGCGCAGGTGCGGCTAAAGCGAGTGCTAACATTGGACAGTCTAATGTATCTTCTCTACAGAGTTATCATGGTTCCCGCATTCTCCATCATGAGGGGAGAAACTACGCTACCATGGGAGATGAGCTGGTATGTAGTGATCCTGAAAAAGGAGATGTCATCTGGAAGAAAAAACTGGAAGGGGACCTCAGCAGCAGTGGAGGCTTTCTGGGAACCCCGCCTCTCATTGTGAACGGAAAGCTCATCATGGCTACCCTGGAAGGTAATGTGATGATCTATGATGCTGATAAAGGAGAGAAACTGGAAGAATATAAAACTGGGGAAAGCATTCGATTTCAACCTGTGGTTTACCAGGGAAATATCTACGTAAGTACTACTTCTGGAAAGGTCATTTGTATCAAAACCAAGGATACCAGTATTGATGGTTGGCCTACCTGGGGAGCCAATAATGCTCATACCAATC
>JBCBKZ010000985.1:0-1692 GCA_038520955.1 Bacteroidota bacterium
GTCCAAAGCACATCTACTTCATCCAAACTATAAATTGATAAAGCAGTTTGAAAGAGTATCTGCTCTCTATAAAAGATCGAATTAATCAGGAACTACTATGGAAAAAAAGACGGCATTCATAACAGGAGCAAGCCGGGGGATAGGAAAAGCCATTGCGTTAAAGTTGGCGGCACAGGGACATAATGTGGTCGTAGCGGCAAAAACCACAGAACCTCACCCTAAACTGCCGGGAACCATTTTTACTGCAGCAGCGGAAATAGAAGAGGCTGGTGGAAAGGCCTTAGCTGTACAAGTGGACATACGCTCAGAAGAAATGGTGCTGGATGCTTTGGAAAAAGCCGTGGAGACTTTCGGCGGAATAGATATCCTCATAAATAATGCTTCCGCCATCAACTTGTCCAATACAGAGATGCTTCCCATGAAGCGGTATGACCTCATGCATTCCATCAATGTCCGAGGGACTTTCATGGTGTCTAAGCATTGTATCCCCTATCTAAAAGAGGGAAAGAATCCTCATATACTTACCTTATCTCCTCCTCTTAACCTGGACCCTCACTGGTTTGGAAGCCATCTGGCATATACCATGAGTAAATATGGGATGAGCATGACAGTCCTGGGCTTAGCTAATGAACTCAAAAAGTACAACATAGGCGTAAATGCTCTCTGGCCAATAACAGCCATAGCTACTGCCGCTGTTAAAAATGTACTGGGAGGAGATGCACTCATGCAAGCCAGTAGATACCCTTCCATCATGGCTGATGCTGCTGATATCATCTTCAAAAGAGATAGTTCTCAGTGCACAGGAAACTTCTACACGGATGAGCAGGTACTGAAAGAAGAAGGCATAACTGACTTCTCTTCTTACGCAGTAAATCCAGAGAAAGAGTTGGCTCCCGATTTTTTCTTGTAAATTAGGAGTCCAGACTTATCAAGGGAATTTTCAGGTTTTTACTATTCTGCAGGCCCATCGAATCAAAAAAGGCTTTGTAGACAACTCACTTATGTCTCTACATGAGACTAGCTTACGAATAATATCTTATGGCAATACAGCAAATTTGGACTGGCTCAGAGCAGTATTTATGTGATCCGGAACTGGCACAAGCATTTCATATGGCCAGGGTATTAGGGATGCCCCTCTTAATAGAAGGAGAACCCGGAACAGGAAAAACCGAACTTCCCATTCAGTTCGCTCAGAGCATGAACCTCCCCATGTTTACCTATCCAGTAGGATCTAAAAGCACTGTTGATCAGTTTGTAGCTAAGTTTGATCACGTTAAGTACCTGAGGGATTCTCAAACTGAAATCCTGAATGCGCAACGGACAGAAAAAGGATTAGACCCCTTAAGTCTGGGAGGAAGGAGTACAGAAAATCTGGATGACTATGTGATGTTGGGTCCAGGCGCGCAGGCTTTTTCAAAGGCCAATTCTGTGTTATTGATTGATGAAATAGATAAGGCCCCCAGGGAGTTTCCAAATGACCTGTTATTTGCCTTAAGTCACAGAAAATTTTTCTTACCAGAATCAGGCAGGGTCATAGAAACCAATGAGACAGATATGCCTGCCATTGTGATTACCAGTAACAGAGAGCAGGAACTTCCTACCGCTTTTAAAGGAAGATGTATTTATCACTACATCAGTTTTCCTGAGCCAGACATGATGAAACAGATTTTGGATAAGCATTATCCGGAAGCT
>JBCBKZ010000986.1:0-1686 GCA_038520955.1 Bacteroidota bacterium
CAAACTGATTGTAGTCCAGTATGGCTTCAGCAAAGCGCTCCATATTGGTGACAAAATACTCTTTAGCGTAGTCCCCAAATACATGAAACTCTTCTATTGACCTAATCTTACTGGCAGTTAGCAGGGCGAGTCTATCTTCTATACACTCGTCCTTAGCACTACTAACTGCTTCACGAGCAGCCTCTTTCATCATGCCACATTCCGTTTTTAGCACATGAAAGAAGATCTCATCTTTATTTTTATAGTAGTGATAGAGCGTACTTTTCCCCTTTCCCGCCTGTTCAGCAATGTCTTCCATACTGGTTTTCTTCAACCCATATTTCTGAAAAAGAATATGAGCAGCTTTCAGTATGTCCTTCTTGACAGAAGCATCTTTGCTTTCAACTAACATTTGTCGCTCTCCCTAAAGTAATTGAGGTATAATGAAAATATACAAAGCTGGCAATATGTGCAAGCTTTCCCTATCAAACGCTAAACTAAAAAAATAGTTTCCTCTCCTACATCAGGAAATCATTTTCTGCTTCTACCTTAGGAGGTAGATTTTCCTCATCCAGCATATCCAGTAAATCTATCTCTATGGTCCTGCTTAAGGCTGTGATAGGGATATCATTATGTAAGCCTTCAAAGGGATTCTCACTATAATCTCCTATGCGCTCCATGGTATGAAAAATCCATCCTATCAGTACAGTAAAAGGAATGGTAAGCCAGACAGACTGAGGTGCGTTTGCAAATACATCTAATAAGGCATATGGAACCAGGAGAATGAAAAGCCAGGTGATATAGTTTGTGAGGGTAGCATACTGCCGGGGGAAGGGATAATTTTTGATCCTTTCGCATTTCCCTTGTTGAGTGAAAAAGTCCACCAGCATATTCTCTAGCTGCACATGACGGAAATCATCTATTAGGTCTAAGGCACGTAACTGCTTTAAGTGAAGGGACTGCTGGTTTAAGATTTGAGTCGCCCTGTTCTTTTTTTCCATCAAATAGGTTAATTCTTCAGGAGAAACATATTTCCCTAATTCTTCCTCAAAGGGGACCTTGTATTCCTGAACTGGTAGCCAGTGTCTGGAAGCTTCCGCTTCTGCTCCGGTATGTTCCCAACTACGAGGAGTCCTGAGTTGGTATCTTAAGGCCGTCAACCAGGCAACATGTCTGAGAATGAGTACTTTGTGAATGGCCTTTAGTTCCTCAGCATTCATACTTCCCTGGTAGAATAAGTCTGTTACAAACCCAATGACCATCATCCCCCAGCTCCTGCTGCTGTTCACGATGGCACCGTAAATTTTTCTGGCTTCCCACTGTCTGTCATAGGAGGAGTTGGTCTTAAAACCCAGGAAGAAAGCTAGTGCTATACCTACAAGTGACATAGGAACCCAGGGAATGGTGAGCGTAGTAGGTTCGATGTCTAAATATCCTACTCCTGTGTATAGTGCCACAGCCACTGCCCCCATGAGGGCAAAAATGAGAATGAATTTTCGCGTCCATCTGAGAAGAGACCAGAGGGAGTAATTACGTTGGATTTGCATAGTTGATCTGTTTGATGATCAATATTACTGAATTCCTGTCTATTTGGTAGTCTAATAAAGATCTGGAGGAAATTATTTCAGAATTGTGTAAGATATTCTCTGGGTGTAGCGTTAGAATGCTGAAGGGAGTGAAGTATTTTTTGAAGGAAAATTTATATCT
>JBCBKZ010000987.1:0-1676 GCA_038520955.1 Bacteroidota bacterium
GTAAAGTAGGTAGTGTATGTCAATCAATAAAAAGTTAAACCCAAAGTATAAGGACATGAAATTAGTAAGAAGAAATTCAGATTGGTTTTTCCCTTCCCTCGTCAATGAATTTTTCAATGATGAAGTGCTGGACAACAGAATTGCGAAGAGAACAGGATTCAATACACCTGCAGTGAACATCAGTAAGTCTGAAGACAGCTTTACAGTAGAAGTGGCCGCTCCAGGAATGAGCAAAGAAAACTTCTCTATTAAGGTGGAGAAACATGTACTGACCATCAAGGCAGAAGTGAATAAGGAAACCACTGAAGAAGGAACTGACAATACATATACCCTTCGCCAGTTTGGTGCCTACTCCTTCAGCAAAAGCTTCAGGTTGCCTGAAACTGTGAATGAAGATGGTATCAGTGCCGCTTACGAAAACGGAGTACTTAACGTAGTACTACCCGTTGCGGAAGAGGCGAAACCAAGTCCAAAAGCAATTGAAATAGCATAAAGATGTGTGAATTGGTTTAAGAGGTTTTTCGGATAGTGATGAAGAGGGGAACAGGACATATACTGTTCCCCTTTTTTTTCGTAAGAAGAAATGTACATGTAGATTGTGGTTGAAACGGCAAGTCTAATAGCTTATGGATTATTATAATATACTTGGTGTAAGCAGGGGCGCAAGTCAGGATGAGATTCGAAAGGCTTACCGAAAACTTGCTATGAAGTATCACCCTGATCAGAATAAAGCGAAGGAGGCAGAAGAAAAATTCAAGAAAATCTCTGAAGCCTATGAGGTGCTGGGAGATCCTGAGAGACGATCTAAATATGACCAGTTTGGTTCCAGGTGGAAGGATGCGGAAAAAGCAGGACAAGCAGGATATGGATTCGGAGGAGATGATTTTTTTAGAGATAATAGAGGATTCTCGGATTTCTTCTACCAGATGTTTGGTGGGAATGGAGGATTTGGAGGAGCTCCCAGAGCTAGTAAGGGAGGAGATTTGCAGGGTGAAGTAGAGGTTACCTTTGAAGAGGCGTATCACGGTACCAGCAGAACCTTTAGCCTCCACGGAAAAAACCTGAGAATTCAGATAAAAGCCGGAATAGAAGACGGAAAGAAGTTAAAGCTGAAGGGTAAAGGAAATCCAGGCGTAAATGGAGGCCCTCCGGGAGATTTGTATTTACAGGTACATGTGAGTCCGCATTTGCAGTTTGTCCGGACAGGTATGCATCTCAGAACAGACCTCTCAGTAGACGTGTTTACGCTCATGTTAGGAGGAGAAATTGAGGTACCTACATTGAATGGGAAAGTTAAGGTTAACCTGAAACCTGAAACTCAGCCCGGAAAGAAGATCAAGTTGAGCGGAAAGGGATTTCCTAAGGATGAAAAGAAGAGCGTCTATGGGAATCTTTACGTTACCCTCAATGCGAAAATCCCGAAGAATTTATCTACACGGGAAAAAGAGCTGATAGAAGAATTAGCCAGGCTGAGGACCCAATAGGTCCCTGGCATTAAACGCAAAACAGCCGCAGATATAGCTGTATATCTGTGGCTGTTTTTTCTATATGGCAACCCTTTATCTGTCAATATAGACCGGAACCCGAAACACATAATTCAACTGGGATAGGGTCAATGGCTTAATCAAAAAGCCCTTTACCTGATCAAAGGTGAATGCCTTTTGTCTTTCTTCTTT
>JBCBKZ010000988.1:0-1670 GCA_038520955.1 Bacteroidota bacterium
CTAAAGAGGGTATCGGAAAATGAAAGTAGTTGATTAAAAGCTGATTAGAGAAAATGGCTCTTATTTCCGAAGGCTACTCCTTCTTTGCAAAGCCATGGAGGTTTTGAGAAACAAAGGTAGCAGGATACTCCTCCACCCCGGGAAAGCCCAGCTTTATGTCTCTTCCATCATGAGGAATGTAGTTAGTCTTCCAGATGTAATCCCATATGGCCAGGGTAAGTCCAAAGTTGACGCCTGTTCTCCTGTCTTCCGGCAAATCATGGGCGTGATGCCATATATGCATGTCCGGGCTATTGAAAATGACGAGCATATATGGCCCTACCACAAAGGCACCTAAAGCAGCACTCGCCAGGGTGATCCCCAAGACAGCTAGTACGCCTAAGTCCGTACCCGTACCCGCTATCAATAAGCCCAATAAGCCCATCACTAAAGCACCTGTCACCTTTCCACTTACTTGTATGTTTGCATGATTATAATGTCCCCATGCTAGAGTGAAAATGTGGATGAGGAAGAAATCATATAAGCCTATACCTAGTAAGGCAAGAGGTATGTATTCCAGCGTTCTGTACACTACGTTTTCCATCCAGTGATATCTCAGGTGAGCTGCAAATCCCATTTGGGCTACGCTATGGTGGACTTTGTGGAATTCCCAGAGAAATGGGGACTTATGTAATAGTCTGTGAACCCACCACTGAATAAAGTCTCTAACTACGAATCCGGTCAGCAGAATCCCCCACAAAGGCCAATTCCTCATAGGATTAGAAGCCTGAAGGTCTATTCCTGTAACCCCTCGGATCCCATCATTAAAGAGATTTACTACCAAATCAGAAGAGGCATTATATATAATGAGAGAGAATAGGAAGAAGTTGAAAAACATGTAAAAGAAGTCCATCCAAAAATCCTTTCTGAATCTGGCTTGTTCCTTTCTCCAGGGTCTGACTAATTCTAACAAAAAGAATAAGCCGGAGACCACTATTAGCATCCAAAAGTAATTATGCCAGATGGGTTGGATCTGGAAAGTAATCTCCCTCCAAAGATAGTCCGCATACCCTTTGTAGCCGTTCAGGAATATCTCTATATATTTTTGCATTCGCTCTCAGTTGATGAAGTCCCTTTAGTATATACTACTTTCTATATGTTTTGATTTTTTCTTTATATAAATCACAGAGAAATTTTCCCTGTCTCTATGGGAAGATGATCATAATAGCTCCATTCAGTCCAGGAACCATCGTAGTTCCACACCTTTGAAAAACCCATAATCTCTTTTAGCACAAAGGCCATATGAGCTGATCTCACTCCTGTATGACAATAGGTAATAATGTTCTTGGTCGAAGTTATCCCTCTCTCCCCCAACATACTATCTATCTCCTGACAGTTTCTGAAAACATAATCCTGATCAGGATTTACAGCATTCATCCAATCAAAGTGAATACTACCCGGGATTCTTCCTGCCCTGCTAGCACCCTTCTTCTGGGTTTGTCCCAGGTATTCTTCCATGGTTCTTGTATCTAACAGAACATAAGAGGTGTCATCTAACACTTCTCTTACCTCTTGCCAACCCAGCTGAGTACCTATGCTTTTAGCTTCTGCAAAGGCAAAGTTTCCCACTGAAACTTGTTCTCGTTCTGAAGCCACTGCATATCCTTCACTCATCCAGCTATGCAAGCCCC
>JBCBKZ010000989.1:0-1666 GCA_038520955.1 Bacteroidota bacterium
ATGGCAGAATGGCTTGACATAAATCGAAAAATAGATCAATATAAACTTGTTTTTACCATAGGAATCATGGCGGTGGGTTGCTGGATATGGACTTGCGGGTCGACCGCCATCTTTGGCAAGGACGCGTCATTCTGAGATCCCAGCCGACCCTTCTAGCAATCCGCTACAAACCCGATGGGATGACGTTTTTAGGGTGCTTTTTGTTTATCATTTATTAAACGCCAATTTTCCAAGCATACTCACCTACTCCACTACCCCACCACCACATTCTTTCTATTCATCAGCAGCGTTCTAATGATCAGCATGCCCAAAATGATGCTTCCTCCTACTATGGCCCATAATCCTGGAAGTTCTCCATAGCCTACGGCTACCCAGATGGGATTCAATACAGGTTCCAGCATTCCGAGCAAGGAGATTTCTACCGCCAATACACGCTTTAAGGCATAGGTGAAGAGGGAGAAAGCGATCCCTATCTGGAAGATCCCCAAAAACAAGAGCATCCCCCACTCTGCTACGCTAGGGCTTATATCTTTTGGGAGGAGCAATATACTTACCAGCGCCAGTCCCGCATTACCCCAGAAAATAGCCGGAGCTTGGTAGGAAGCTTCATTCTTACGCTGGTTTAGGATGAATCCTGCTAACGTCATCCCGCTGATTAACGCAATAATGTTCCCCGTCATATTGCCCACGGTCAGGTTATCCTGAAAGAAGAAGAACATTCCCAGAAAACACACTAACACTGTTAGAATATCTAACCTTTTATATTTCAACCCAAACATTAAGGGTTCTGCAATAAGGACATAGATAGGGGCCGTAAACTGTAGGAAGATGGCATTTGCGGCCGTAGTAGTTTTGGTAGAAATCACAAAGAACATGCAGGTACAACCGTAGAGGAGAGCACTTACCCACATGCGAGCATTAACCTTCAGCAGTTGCTTTCTATAAATGACCAGAAAGGGAAGAAGCGCGAATAATGCCCTGAATCCGGCGATGGTATACACATTCTCATCCAGTAGCTTCACGAACAGTCCGGAAGTACTGAACAATAGGGACGTGATAAGCATGGCCCCAATGCCTTTTTGATAAGTAGTTAGTTGCATGAGAAATAGACGCTAAGGATTTTCTCTCAGATATGCCGTCTACATCTGATTGGTCTGAAAAATCTGCCTAAAAAAGAGAAAAAAATGCTATCCTCATGCATATTTGAGAAAACTAATTGATACCCCCATGATCCCTACGCATATAGAACACATAGGAATAGCTGTCAAAGACCTGGAAGCAACTAAGAAATACTACGAGGAGGTATTAGGCCTTACTTGCTACGCCATAGAAGAAGTGGCAGATCAGCACGTAAAAACGGCTTTTTTCCAGCTGGGCCAAACCAAAATAGAATTACTAGAGAGCACTTCGGCTGAGGGACCCGTAGCTAGGTTTATAGAGAAAAGAGGAGAAGGCATACATCACATAGCCTTTGCGGTGGAAGGTATACAGGAAAAACTGGATACAGTTGCTAACAAAGGTATACAACTCATTGATAGTCAGCCCAGAAAAGGAGCGGAAGGCTTTAATATCGCTTTCTTACATCCCAAATCTACTTTTGGGGTTCTTACAGAATTCTGTGAAAAAAAGTAATATCTATTTAACGATTAAGAGGCAAAATTGCCTG
>JBCBKZ010000098.1:0-11432 GCA_038520955.1 Bacteroidota bacterium
TATTCTTTCATTCTTCATTTGATGAAAGAATACAAGAATAAAAAGAATAGAATAAAAAAAAATGAACAAATCTCAGAAAAAAGTTGACAAAATCTAAATATTTTTTTTTTCATTTTTGTTGATAATGCAGTCAGCCGTTTGCCACCTAAAATTTATTTTATATTTATGGAAAGGAAGCTTATTGACTACTAAAGAAAAAATACTCGCTGCTGCCCTGAAGATGTTCAACCAGGAAGGATATGGTGCTGTCAACTTGTTTGAGTTGGCTAAGTCCATAGGGATGAGCCGAGGCAATATGACCTACCACTTCAAGGACAAGGAGGCCATCCTACAGGCCCTTGCAGAGGAGCTTTGGCAGAAAATGGAAGCCGTAAACCCTTCCCAACAAATTCCTTCCTTTAAAAACCTCCACCACAACTCACAGCAGTATTACCAGTTTCAAAGAGATTATTCATTCATCTTTCAGGACCAACAGGTACTCAAACATCCTTCTATAGCACCCAGGATGAAGGAGTTCGCGGAGAAGACCATCCGAAACATTGAGGTGGCCATTGCATTCTCTATAGAAGTGGGAAATATGAAACCGGAGCAGGTAGCTGGTACTTACAAACATTTGGCATTGACTTCCTGGATCATCATGTTTTTCTGGGCCAATCAGCAAAAAGTACGAGGAGAAAAGACCCGCAAGGATGGAGAAAAAATTATCTGGAGCTTATTGCTGCCACACTTGACAGAAAAAGGCTTAGCCGCTTTCCAAAAATATTTTGGGGAATCGTATCTTAAGGAAATAGGACTACCATTCGACGTTACCCTGGATAATATTCTAAGCTTCTGACCATGACTACTACTATTCCCAAATACGACACACTACTGGAGTATTTCTACCATTGGGTAGATACCAAGCCATATTTTCCTTTTCTCAAGCAGCCTTATGGAGAGACATGGAAGACTCTTTCTTATAAGGAAGCTTTTGAAGAGGCTGCTAAGATGGCGACTGCCCTTAGTAAGATGGGGCTACAAAAAGGAGATCACATAGCTATATTCTCCAAAAACTGTTACCATTGGATTCTAGCTGACATGGCCATTATGATGGGAGGTTATGTATCTATTCCCCTATACCATAACCTTTCTCCCAGCCAACTAAAGGAAGTATTGGAGCTTTCCGATTCCAAACTGCTCTTTGCAGGAAAGTTAGATGCATGGGAAAAACATGCGGAAATGTTACCGCAGGATCTCCCCATCGTTCGTTTTCCACATTATGAAGGCAATGACAGAGTACATCAGGGAACTAATTGGGATGAGTTAACTGCCAGTCATAATCCTCAAGCAGAAAGATTTATTCCAGATCCTGAGAGCCTATGGACCATCATGTTTACCTCTGGTACTACAGGAACGCCAAAAGGGGTTATGCATGTGCATAAAACACCTGCCCAGATCATCAAGGATGATGTCCAAAACGACTGGATCAAAGTGGGAAGGTATCCAGGCTCCAGGCTCCTATCCTATCTCCCCCTAAATCATGTGGGTGAAAAGATCGGAATCTATACAACTGCCCTTTGCATTGGAGGAACTATCCATTTTGCTGAAAACATAGATACCTTCGCGGACAACCTCCAATACACTCAACCGAATATCTTCTTCGCTGTACCCAGAATCTGGACCAAGTTCTACCTGGGAGTAGCAAGCAAGATTCCTTTGAGTGCGCAGAATTGGCTATTCAAGATTCCAATTCTCTCAGGCATTCTTAAGAAATCGATTAAAAAAAAGCTAGGGATGGGAGATGCAAAGATCGTGGCTACCGGAGCTGCGATCACTCCCGCCTATCTCAAGAAATGGTACAAGCAGTTTGGGCTGCATCTAATAGAAGCCTATGGAATGACGGAGGTTTGTGGCTCTTTCACCAACTCTGTAGAGTTAGACTGCCCCCTGGACACGGTAGGAAAAGTAGTCCCAGGTTGTGAGGTGAAAATAGATACTGACTCTGGTGAAGTACTCATGAAATCTCCTTACATGATGAAGGGTTATTACAAAGCACCTGAGCTTACGGCCAAGGTCATAAAAGACGGATGGCTGCATAGCGGAGACCAAGGCACATTGGATAAGGATGGATACTTGAGAATTATAGGTAGAGTATCTGATGCATTCAAGACCAGCAAGGGAAAGTTCGTTACGCCTAACCCAATGGAAGAAACCCTGGGTGATACAGAACTCATAGAGCAGGTATGTGTAGCAGGTTTAGGGATTCCTCAACCTATAGCGTTGGTAAACCTCTCAGAAGTAGCGGGGAGTAAGGATAAAGGGGCTATAGAAGAGGTTCTATTGGGAAAGCTGGAAGAGGTAAATAGCCGGGTAGCCAATTTTGAGAAGGTATCTACCCTCGTCATTGACCAGGAAATCTGGACGCCTGAAAATGAGCTTATCACTCCTACCCTGAAAATCAGACGACAAGCCCTCAACAAAAAACACGGAGAGCATTTTCTAAACTGGCATAACAGTAAAGACACCATTATATGGCTGGGATAAAGACCGTACTCATTACCGGAGGTAGCAGTGGCATAGGCTATGCTGTTTCTGAATACTTCGCCAAAGCCGGCTACCGCATCCTATGGGCTTCCTGGCTGGAAGAAGAGTTACAAGAAGCAAAAACTCGTTTGAGCAATTCTCATACAGGTACAGAAATCCATACGCTGGCCATAGATCTAAGCAAGGAGGAAAGTTGCCAACAGCTATTCGACTGGGCTAAAGAGAATGGATGGACGGTAAATGTCCTGATTAACAATGCTGGTTTTGGGACCTATGGTTTTCTGCAAGACACAGACATAGATAAGGAGATATCTATGATTAACCTCCATGTACTTAGCACCTACAAATTGACCCGTCTCTTCTTGAGCGAAATGATAAAAAGAGATGAAGGAACCATCATCAATATTGCTTCTAATTCTTCCTTCCAACCTACGCCTAAATTGAATACCTACGCTTCTACTAAGGCTTTTGTAAACCACTTCACCAGAGGTCTACATGAAGAACTAAAAATGACTGGGTCCAAGGTAAAAGCTATTTGTGTTTGTCCCGCGGCCATACGTGATACAGCCTTTAGAAAAGGGGAAAAATTAGATAAGGTAAAAACCTTTGATGGCTTAGCCACCACTACTACAGCTGAAGTGGCTAAGAATATCTGGAATGGTTTTCAACAAGGAAAGGCCTTCATTGTTAGTGGATGGAAAATGCGTCTTCTCTATAGCATAAGCTGGCTGATACCTTATGGATTGACCCAAGTGTTAGTAAAAAGAGAAGTACAAACTACGGATTAATGAGACCATTAAGTTCCCATATACATACCAGCTCTGCTGTTTATCAGGAGAACCAACAAGAGATGCTCAAGCTGGTAGAGAAACTACAAAAGCATCTGGAAGAAAGTAGATTCCAAGGAAAGGAGAAATCCATTGATAGAGCAAGAAGGCGAGGCAAGTTGCTGGCCAGAGAGAGAATAGAGCTTCTGCTGGACCAAGATAGTCCCTTTTTGGAGCTGCTCCCTCTCGCCGGTATGCATAAAAAAGGCGGGTTTGGGGCAGGAGGTACCTCTGTCTCAGGCATAGGGCTAGTAGCCGGAAAGCTCTGCATGATCAACTCCAATGTAGGAACCCGCAAGGGAGGCTCTGTGGATTATACCACCGTCTACAAAGGCTTTAGAATTGGGCAGATTACCCGTGAGTGTAGGCTCCCTACCATCAATATGGTGGAAAGTGGAGGTGCCAACCTACCTGACCAGGCCAAGATCTTCAATGTAGGCGGGGAAGGCTTTAGAGAAATCACCCGCAGATCCGAAATGGGCATACCTACTATTTCTGTGGTATTCGGGAATGCTACGGCTGGTGGTGCCTATATCCCAGGTATGTCTGATTATGCCATCTTCCAGAAACAGGCTGCCAAGGTATTTCTGGCGGGTCCACCCCTTGTAAAAATGGCCACCAATGAGGATGCGACAGACGAAGAACTAGGTGGAGCAGAAATGCACAGCCGAATCTCTGGTGTTTCTGATTACCTGGCTGAAGATGAATTTGATGCCATCAGACAGGCTAGAGAAATCATGGAGTTCATCCCTGCAGGAGATCCTCATCTCGTACCAGATGGAGAAATTCAGGAACCTGTCTATTCTCCGGAAGAAATCCTGGGAGTGGTTCCTTATGACGTGAAGACCCCTTTTGATGTGCGAGAACTGATTATGAGAATTACAGATGGTTCCCTCTTTTCGGAATTCAAAAGTGAATACGGAAATACCATGATTTGTGGATGGGCACATATTCATGGCTATCCGGTAGGCATACTGGGAAATAATGGCGTGATATTCTCGGAATCTGCCAACAAAGCAGCTCAGTTTATCCAGCTATCTAATCAAAAGAATATCCCCCTCATTTTCCTGCAGAATACCACAGGTTATATGGTAGGGAAAGCCTATGAAGAAGGAGGCATCATTAAGAATGGAGCCAAGTTGATCAATGCCGTTTCTAACAGCAAGGTCCCCTCCATCACCCTCATGATTGGGTCATCCTTTGGGGCAGGGAACTATGGCATGAATGGGAGGTCCTATGATCCTAATTTCCTCTTCTCCTACCCCAACTCCAAGATAGGCGTGATGGGTTCCAAGCAGTTGGCGGGGGTGATGCGCATCATTCAAAAAGCCTCTGCCAAAGCTAAGGGTATCCCCTATGATGAGCAGCAGGCTCAAATGATGGAAGCCATGCTGGTCGCAGAAGCCGAATCCAAGTCTTCGTCCTGGCATGCCACTTCAGAGTTATGGGATGATGGAATCATCGATCCAAGGGAAACCAGGAACTATATGGGCTTTGCATTGACTGTATTGTACAACCAAAAAATAGAAGGTAGCAATAGCTACGGCGTTTGGCGACACTAAGAGGAGAAACATGAGTAAGAAGATTCATACCATATTAATTGCCAACAGAGGGGAGATAGCCTCACGTGTCATTCGTACGTGTAGGAAGATGGGCATAGCTACCGTTGCCGTATTCTCAGAGGCTGACAGGCATGCTCCCTTTGTGCAGGATGCGGATATGGCTGTTTACATAGGAGAAAGCGAACCTGCCAAATCCTACTTGGACCAGGATAAGCTTATAACTGCTGCCAAGAGAACGGGTGCAGAGGCCATCCATCCAGGCTATGGCTTTCTTTCAGAGAATGCAGGCTTTGCCAGAAGGTGTAAGGAAGAAGGGATCATCTTCATAGGTCCTAACCCGGAAGCTATAGAAGCCATGGGCTCCAAGTCTAAAGCCAAGGCCCTCATGGAAGCGCACAAGGTTCCGGTGGTGCCTGGTTATAAGGGAGACGATCAGTCAGTAGAAACGCTGGTGGAAGAAGCACAAAAGATCGGCTATCCTCTTCTTCTCAAAGCCACTGCTGGTGGAGGTGGAAAAGGAATGCGGATAGTGGGAGCAGCTTCTGAACTGGAAGCTGGAATTGCTGCTGCCAAGCGTGAGGCCTTAAGTGCTTTTGGAGATGACGAACTCCTCATAGAAAAGTACATAGAATCCGGCCGACATATAGAGTTTCAGATCTTCGGGGATCAACATCAGAATGTCATTCATCTGCTGGAAAGAGAATGTACCATTCAAAGAAGGTATCAGAAGGTCATAGAAGAAAGTCCTTCTCCGGTTCTCACAGAAGATTTACGAACACAAATGGGTCAGACAGCTGTGAATGCTGCTAAGGCCTTGAATTATGATAATGCGGGTACAGTAGAATTCATCTTTGATGATAAAACGCAGGCCTTCTACTTCCTGGAAGTGAATACCCGCCTGCAGGTAGAACATCCTGTAACGGAAGCCATAACAGGATTGGACCTTGTCCAGATGCAGATAGAATCCGCTCAGGGAAAAGCCCTTTCTATTTCTCAGGAAGAAGTGCAAGGTAAGGGCTACGCCATAGAAGCCCGCTTATATGCGGAAGATCCTGCGAATGATTTTGTGCCCGTAACAGGGAAGATTCATCGTTTCTCTGCACCAAAGGTAGAAGGATTAAGGGTAGAAAGTGCAGTAGAATCCGGTTCTGAGATTTCCATCTACTACGACCCCATGATCGCGAAGATCATCATGTGGGGAGAAAACAGACAGGCTGCTCACAGTAGATTAGGCTATGTGCTGGATAAGCTGGTTTGTCAGGGTACCACCACCAACCTCAGCTTCCTCAGACACCTTCTTACAAATGAGGACTTTCTGCAAGGAAAATACGACACCCACTTCATAGACAATAAGCTGGACCTGAAAGAAATAAGCAGCTTATCTGCAGAGAGCGAGATCGAACTGGCTGTAGCTGTCTTGATGTTCAGATGGGCTGAGCGTCAAGGAAGAAGGAAGCTACTCAGAAATCTGCCTTCAGGTTGGAGAAGTAATTTCTATGAGGCCCAAAAGGAAAGTTATCTCATTGGAGAAGATGAGATAGCATTAGGCTACAGAATGGAAGGTACCAACTTTCACATTCAGGTAGGAGAGCAGGAAATCCAATGTTCTCTGGCTGCACATTCTCCTGAAAGCATCAGCCTTAACATCAACGGTCTTCAGCGCAGCTACTCCATTATCCAAAACGGAAATGATTTCTTTATCCATTCTCAAGGAATAGGGAACCATAAGCTGACGCTAAAAGATAGATTCCCACAGAAAGAAAAAGAAAAGGTTAAAGGAGGATATGTATCTCCCATGCCTTCTCAGATCGTGAAAGTACATGTAGCAGAAGGAGCCAACATCAAAAAAGGTGATCCATTGCTCGTACTTTCCTCTATGAAGATGGAAAGTACCCTCCTGGCAGAAGAAGATGGAACGCTGGAAGAAGTCTTCGTATCAGAAGGTCAGAATGTAGAAGCAGGATTTTTACTACTCAAAATACAGGAAAATTGATATGAATTTCTTTGAGCAAAGCCTGTTGAATCAGGCCCTCGACCAAACATATGCTTTCATCAAGGTAGACTTCCAGGATCATGTCCTGACCATTACGCTGGATAGAGTTGAAAAGAAGAATGCTTTGCATCCTCATATGGTAGCGGAACTAGCTTTTGCTATGCAATTCGCCAAAACCAATAAGGATGTGTGGGTGGTAGTGCTCGCTTCTCAGGGAGATGTGTTTTGTGCAGGCGCTGACCTCAAGGCCTTTATGGGAATGGTAGGAGAATATGACTCTTCTATCCCGGAGGTAAAGGAGAACATTCTCATGGGAGAAATTTTTAACAAAGTGCATAAGCCAGTGATCACCAAGGTAGAAGGAAAAGTCTTTGCAGGCGGATTCTTCTTTCTGGCAGGAGCCACCTATGTGGTGTGTAATGAAGGGGTTAGATTAGGCTTGCCTGAAGTCAAGAGAGGGTTGTATCCTTTTCAGGTAATGGCGGCACTCATAAACGTAATGCCCAAGAGACAAGTGATAGACTGGTGCATCAGGGGATATGACCTGGATGTGCAAAAGGCAGCGGAACTGGGACTGGTTACCCATGTGAGTACGCCCGAGACCATAGACGCAACTATTCAGGGACTCATAGATGATATCTCTGCCAATTCTCCTACAGCTATCAGAATGGGACTGGAAGCGCTGGATACCATTACAGAACAAAGCGCGGAGCACAAATACCTGATGGAGATGTTGCAAAAAACCATACAATCAAAAGATGGGCAGGAAGGGCTGAAGGCATTCAGGGAGAAACGAGCCCCAGTGTGGACTGGAGAGTAGGAATAAGTTTAAGTAGAAGTTGAAGATTAAGTTTAAGAATACAGAAAAACTTTGCGATTTCGCGGCTTGGCGTGGTATTTATTCTCACTCGAAGCCACAAAGACTCGAAGAATTAAACAAAATAAATGCTACTAAGAGAGAATTCATTTAAGGATAAGGTGGTGCTGGTTACCGGTGGGAGATCAGGCATAGGCTATCAAATAGCCAAGGACTTCCTCCAATTAGGGGCCAAGGTCATGATCTGTTCCCGCAAAGAAGAGAAACTGGCAAAGGCTGCTGAAGAACTTTCTGCCTTTGGGGAGCTGGCCTATCATGCCTGCGATATCCGACAGACCGAACAGATTCAGGAGTTGGCGGGAAAAGTGAAGGAGAGGTTTGGCAAGCTGGACATCCTCATCAATAATGCTGGGGGTCAGTTTCCTGCTCTATCTGAATACATCAATGACAAAGGATGGAGTGCTGTCATCAATAACAACCTGAATGGTACTTTTTTCATGACCCGGGAAATGGCTAATGCCTTTTTCATTCCCCAAAAGGGTGGAATCATCGTGAACATCATAGCCGATATCCTGAGAGGATTTCCCGGCATGGCACATACAGGTGCAGCACGCGCGGGTGTGGAGAATTTGACAAAGACGCTTTCCATGGAATGGAGCCAGTTCAATATCAGAATAAATGCGATAGCGCCCGGTATCATAGATTCCAGTGGACTGGATACCTATCCAGCGCCCATTCAAGCTATGTTTGATGATGCGAAGAAGGCCATACCCCTTAGTAGGTTTGGGACAGTGGAAGATGTGTCTAATTCGGCCTTATTTCTGGCCAGCGATATGGCTTCCTATATCACAGGAATTTCCTTGTACGTAGACGGTGCTCAGCACCTGAATTATGATAAAATGGGTCTCCCCAATGTCCTTAGGTCATTCATGGGAGGAAGTAAATGATATCAAATTGTACAGACACAAGATTTTGTGTCTGTACTTAATACCGACAATTTTTCAATTATGTACAGATGCATGAACATGTGTCTCTGCTCAAAACAACTAATAAAATGAACCCCTATTATTTCACCGAAGAACACAAACTGTTTAAAGACAGTCTCCGCTCATTCCTGCAAAAGGAAGTGGTCCCTCACATAGACCAGTGGGAAGAAGACAGAAGAATACCCAGAGATATCTGGAAAAAAATGGGAGAAATGGGCTTTCTGGGCCTTTCCTACCCGGAAGAATATGGAGGCGCTAACCTGGACTTTTTCTATGATGTCATTTTTTGTGAGGAAGTTTCCAAGGTTCATTCAGGTGGTTTCTCTATCGTTCAGAGTGTAGTTCAGTATATGTCTGCCCCCTACATCCTTAAGCATGGGTCAGAACATCTCAAGAAGAAATACCTACCAGGAATCATTTCTGGAGAAACCATCAGTTCTGTAGGCATCTCTGAGCCTACTGCAGGTTCTGATGCAGCTAATATCAAAACTACGGCCAAACTTGAAGGGGACCACTACATTGTAAACGGTTCTAAAACCTTCATTACCAATGCCGTTTATGGAGACATCATGGTGACGGTAGTAAAGACAGACCCTGATGCGGGACCTGCAGGGGTAAGTTTGTTGTTGATGGAACTGGAAGCTGAGGGCGTCAGCAGAACCAAGCTTAAAAAGCTGGGATGGCACGCTTCTGATACAGCCGAACTGGCTTTCGATAATGTGAAAGTCCCTAAAGAGAACCTGATAGGGGAAGAAGGTCGTGGATTCTACTACCTCATGGGAGGACTACAATTAGAAAGGCTGGCAGGTGCAGTCATGGGGTATGCTGCCTGCGAAGCGGCTATGGAGTACACCCTGAAGTACATGGCTGAGCGTCATGCCTTCGGTAGACCTATCAATAAGTTCCAGGTATTGCGTCATAGAATGGCTGACTTAGCTACAGAAATAGAAGCCTGTAAACAGTTTGTACTATACTGTTCCAAGCTGAATGATGACGGGAAGTATGCCGTGAAGGAATGTTCCATGGCCAAGCTTCTGGCATCAGAACTTGCCGACAAGGTGATGTACCAATGCCTTCAGTCCTTTGGTGGATATGGATTCATGGAAGAATACAAAATAGCCAGAATGTTCCGCGATAGTCGGGTAGGAACCATAGGGGGAGGATCATCCGAAATCATGCGCGAGATCATCGCCAAGATGGTCATTGATGATGTGTCCTACCAGGAAGCTGGAGCTACTCCTGCAGCGTCAAACGGGCATAGCAATGGAAATGGTCATTCAAATGGGAATGGTAATATGGAAGCCCTGTTAGCCGCTGTCCAGGAAAAGGCTTCCAAGGCTGATTCTCTGGGAAATTCTCTCAAGTTTAACTTCGGGGATAGCCAACTTTACATTGACGGAACTCAGGGCACCAATGTAGTAAGTACTGATGATAAAGATGCCGACTGTATGGTAGAAGTGAGCTATGATGACTTCATCTCACTGACCAAAGGAGAGCTGAATCCTATGTCTGCCGTAATGACCGGAAAGGTCAAAATTAAGGGCAATATGGGTGTAGCTATGAAACTACAATCTTTGTTTGGATAGGCATTTTTTTTGATTGGATAGACATTTTTGGACCACGAATACAAGAAAAGTATGCTTGTATTCGTGGTTATTTTATATACTCTATCTAATCACCTTCAATTATGAGATCATTTGGAACTTATCTTTTGAAGTTGTTTGCCTCCACGCTCTTCCTTTCTGTTATACTTACCCTCATCCTGGTAATCACCAGAGAATGGTTTTTAGATTACTTCCTGGAAATCATTACTGATTACAGAGGGACCTCCCACTTTGAGGGAGAAACCAAAGCTGCTGAGTTTATCCATATCCTCAAATTCTTTATCTATCCGGCGGTACTTGGCGCAAGCTTCATCGTGGCCCTGATTTTAGTCAAAACGCCACAACCAACTGGTAAAAAGCCCACGCCAGTTCATTCTTAAAAAAGCATCATTCACAAGTCTGAGTTTACAGCCCTCCATCTTCAGGGCTCCCCTATCCTATTGCGAAAACTCTCTTCCAACCTTCAAATGATACCCTTTTCCTACATTTAGGAAATAAACTTTTACTACAATTAGGAATTAGGTCTAATATTCTCGTACTTACTTTTACTACATTTAGGAATTAACATGAAAGAATATCCTCTAGGAGAATTTGAAGAAATCGTCTTGCTCACCGTAGGCATCTTGCATGGCAAAGCTTATGGGGTAGCCATTAAGCTGGAAATTGAGGAAAGACTAAGCAGAAAAGTGAGTGTAGGTGCCCTGCAAACCGCGCTAAGAAGAATGGAGAAAAAAGGCTATCTCACCTCTAAAAAGGGAGAGTCCTCTCCTGAGAGAATAGGTCGTCCCAAGCTATACTTTAGTTTGACCGCAGTAGGACATAAAGCCCTGAGTCATGCGCGTGATACACGTAACACCCTTTGGGATGCTATCCCACATGCTTCTCTCCAACTCAAACTTAGCTAATGCTCCCTTCAGAAATTCCCAGCTTTCCGTTCAAACTATTTAAGTGGTTTTGCAGACCTGAATATCATGATGATATAGAAGGAGATCTGCTGGAGTTGTATGCATTAAGACTGAAAGAGCTAGGGGAGAAAAAAGCTCGCTGGGCCATACTGTGGGATGTACTACTGCTTTTTAGGCCCGGAATCATTAGACCCATTCATCTTGACATACCCTTT
>JBCBKZ010000990.1:0-1666 GCA_038520955.1 Bacteroidota bacterium
GTTATCACCAAAGGTCTCATCGCTTTATTAATTAGGGTACTTTCTGATCATTCTCCAGAAGAAATTCTGAACACAGACATGGGTTTTGTAGACAGAATAGGCATTAGGGAACACCTTTCTCCTAACAGGTCTAATGGCTTAAACGCCATGATCAAACAAATGAAAATCTATGCATTGGCTTATCAGGCTAAAGCAAAACAAAATAAGTAATGGGTATGGACGCTTTTGAAAAAAAAGAAGCCATTGTAGAACAACTCAAAACCATCTTTGATCCGGAGATCCCGGTGAATATTTATGAGTTAGGGCTAATCTACGAAGTAACCGTTCTGGAAGGGAGTAAAGCCCATATCCTGATGACACTTACCGCCCCTGCCTGCCCAGCCGCCGAGATCATTCCGGAAGAAGTAAAGGAAAAATCTCTGGAGGTAGAAGGAATTGAAGAGGCAGAAGTAGAACTCACCTTTGATCCCCCATGGTCTAAAGAGATGATGTCCGAAGAAGCCCAGTTGGAACTGGGTTTCATGTAACCGCTTATTCTCCCGCGCGTAAACAGGCTTATAAGTTTTTGATTCAATCATTTGATTAAATCAAAAATAACTTTATGTTTACCTCCATGAAGGCAGACCCAAAACAGCTATCAGAATTGAGTACAGAGGAGAGAATCCTGGCTGTGGCGGCTAAAGTCTTCACTGAAAAGGGATATGAGGCTACTAAAACGAGGGATATAGCAGAGGCCGCAGGTATTAACATTGCCAGCCTGCACTACTATTTCAGAAGTAAGGAAAAGCTATTTGATATCGTCATCGGGAAAACCATGGTGAAATTCTCCAAGCTGATGGGAGAAGTCATGAATACCGATGAGCCTCTATATATCAAAATCAGGAAGTTTGTTCCCTACTACATGGACTTCATAGATGAAAATCCCTTCGTCCCCATGTTCATCTTATCAGAGTCTGAGCGTAATGCCCATCGCATTAATGATCTCATGAATGATGAGCAAATGCTTCCTGTGGTCAAAAAGCAGATGGAAGACCTGGCTGAAAAAGGGATCATCCGTCCGATGAGCTTAGGTAACTTTTTCAGTAACCTGATAGGTATGGTCATCTTCCCCTATTTAGGACCCTCACTTACCAAGCTAAAACTGGATATGAGTGAGGAAGATTTCCAGAATATGATGCAGGAAAGGAGGACCATGATTCCAGAAATACTCATTAATTATTTATATCTCAAGAAGCCAGATTAAAAATTTTTATCAAATAGTAATCATATGATTAAACCAAATGAATACTTTCGGTGTTAATAATCCAATCACTTTTTTTATCTGATATCTAATCAACTGATTGAATCATTTAGTCAATATTATGAACCGACTTACACGTCTTTTTCTATTCAGCATTACCGTCATGATAGGCTGGGCCTGTGCAGACAGTACCGCATCAGAGGATGCCCAGGCAACTAGTACCAATAGAGGAATAAGCGAGATGGCCGCTCTGCCTTCATTTAGGACTCAAAAGGTAGTCTTACAGTCCACAGACCAGCTAGTGAATATTACTGGGCGAACTCAATCGTTAGAAAGCATCCAAATCACTTCTGAAGTACAAGGAAAGGTTCTGAATACTGGGAAAATCCTGAATGAAGGGGTTTCCTACAGAAGAGGAGAAACCAT
>JBCBKZ010000991.1:0-1666 GCA_038520955.1 Bacteroidota bacterium
TTCAAACAGATAAATAATCCTACTTCAAGCTCAATTACCCCAAAAAATCAGACGTAAGAATTTTTACCTTTGATGCCAGATTCCCCGCTTTAGTTGGTTTCAAAGCAAGAAAATATGATTCGGTTCCCCAGAAAGCTTACATAAATCCTTAGTTGAGTATATTAAAATTTTTCTTTTCTCCGTTCATATCTCAAACCAGTACTACCAGACTGCCAAAATAACCTACCCCAGAGAGAGGCTACTTGATCAAATTTACTTTGATCATTGTATAAACTTACACATCTAATAATTATACCATTATCATATTCTGATTATCAGTAATTACCTATAATTTAAAGTAATTGGAAAAAATATGGTGTAGTACAATTTTATGAGTAGAGTCCTTAGTATCACTCTCCTGCTTCTAATTTCTGTTCCTGTACTTAGTCAAAAGTTATCTACTCCCGGGATTCATGAGTTTGTGAATGTAGATAAAGAACCTGTCATCCTTAATCTTACTAAGATCAAGTTAGAGATGGGATATCCCGTGAAAGCCCAAAAAGCCGGTATAGAAGGTGTTATTTACTCCAGAGTGCTTGTAAATGAGTACGGAGAGTATGTTGAACATGATCTAACCAGAAGAGCACATCCCATCCTGAACCAGGCGGTAAACAGGTTTCTCCCAAGTTTGGAGTTCCTGCCAGCTGTGAAAAACAATAGAAAGATCAGATACTGGTTAAATGTCCCTTTCTATTTTAAACTCCAGAAGGACAATCAATTTCTGGAACCCAGATTTGTCATTCAAAAAGGTAAAACCAAGGTCAGAAAGAATATTTCTCAGGCTCAGCTAAACTATGACAGGGCAATTGAAGCCTTAAAACACCAAGAGGTGCAGGTAGCCTTTATTTGTCTTAGCAGAAGCATTAACATGAATCCTTCCTGTAAGCATCTTGAAAAAGGGATGCTTAGGTATCACGCCCACCTGGAAAGAGGAAAAATCTGGCTGGAGCAGGAAAACTATGAACAAGCCACAAATGATTTTACAGAGTCTATAGGAATAGGGCTTCAGCATGCTGACCTTTTTGACCTGGAAAGCCTGGCCCATTTATACTTTCTGAGAGGGAAAACAAAAATGGCCATGATGGAATATCCGGCTGCTTTTAGTGACTTTCAGTGGATACTGGCCCGTTTTGATGCCTTCCCCTTACAACACGAAATTTATCAATACATGGGGATCATTCACTTAGCCAGCAAACACTATGATGAAGCCAGGGAAGATTTTATTCTGGCCAAGAACCTGGGACTATCCCCATCACTGTTCCACTTCCACATGGGGTCTACCCTTATGATGGAGGGAAAATTTACTGAGGCAGAGAAACAGTTTCGCCAATCTCTTACCTTCCAACCGGATGGAGATATTCTCATAAAGTGCTGGAATAGTCTTGCTGAGCTGGCTTTGTTCAGCGATAATCATGAAAAAGCACTTAACCTCATCCAAAGTGGATTAGAAACAGACGAAGAACACCCAATCCCTTATTACACAAAAGCCTTAGTGTTGGAAAGCCTGGGAGGCGATGAAAGTGCATGTAACCAATTTAAAATGGCCATTGAGAAAGGCTTGATAGGATTGAAGAGAGAGAAAGCCTTAAAATTCCTGGAAGGAAATTGTGGAAACGATCTGGTTAGC
>JBCBKZ010000992.1:0-1652 GCA_038520955.1 Bacteroidota bacterium
AAAATCTTTTGCCCCAACTGGTTTTTATAGGACGACAGGAACTGCTGTTAAAGTCATTGTGGCCGTATAGTTACCGGGAGTAATGTTGGCATCCAGTAGGGTAGGAAGGTTATGGACTGCTCTGATGTAGACATTTCCACAACCAATCACAATGTTGTAGTCATTGTCTTCAAAGTTACCTGCGTTTCCGGCTGGTCCTGGCTCTATGACAGTTTTAGTAGATCCGTCCATGATATAGGAACCAGAGGTGGCAGAGTTTTCGCCTGAGTATAAGCCATAATCTCCCCAAACAAACTGGCTTCCATATTCCTCGTTTCCATTTCTATTTTGGAATCTATAGAAAAAGTATCTGGACTCCAGTACATCCCCTTTCTCACTGGTAAAGGGCGTATGTGCCACATCCAGCTGAAAATTAGTGCTGGAAGCTACTTGGAAACGGATTTTTGATCCCGGGGCGGTACCAGAGTTGTAGCCGTTTTGGTACTGACTGATAGTGGCAAAGGTAAAAGAGGCGCTGGCCCCACCTATGATTTTTAACTCTATGCTTTGGGCAAATGAGGCAGAGATATTTATCTCGTCAGACTGGGCATGAATACTTAGACAGAAGCTTAGGAAAACGATAGTGCAGACTACAGTTTTCATGTCCTAAACATCATGCTTACGCTCATTTCATCCTAGTGATTAGATGCCTCCATATAACAATGTGAGGAAATGCATGGAATCTCCCTTATTCTTGGGAAATCATAAAGGTTAGCATGCTTAACACGTGATGCCCTAATCTATGCTCTCCTTTGATCACTACTTTTCTCTTAGCTTCTTCCTGAGAAATCCCTCTCGTAAAAATTCTCCAGGCTATGTCATTGGGTATTTCTACCTGACTGTTAAAGGCGGTTTCCTCTTTGCTTAGTCGCCAACCTTCAGATTCTCTTCTTAAGGTCCATGAAGCACGTAAGGGAGAAATGGTAAACTGAAGGGCAGTTCCCTCTTCAGCTTCTACAGATTTGTAATGGTAGGGGAGGGCACACATACAGGTACCCAGAAAGGGAAGATAGAACTTCTCTTCCATGATAGGGGAAGGTTTAGCCACTGCTTGCCATATTTGCTGCTGGTGGTGCCACTTTTCTGTGTATTCTCTGGCAATGTGAAACCAGTTGAGGGATTCTTCTTCTCCTGCCCAGCTAACCGCAAATATGGCCTTTCCCATCATATCCATACTACCCAAGTGCTCATAATAGGTGTGTGAAGTTGTCTCCATCAGCTGTATTAGCAGGGGATAACTCATTCTCTGAGCTACGGACACCCATAGCTGGTTCTGCTCATTGATAAAGTGGGTAATACTTTTATAATGACCATCATCAGGCATTATGGGGAAGTGTGTATCTCTGGACTGGGAAATTCCTCTGATGTTCCCATCCAATAGGTGGTAGGCTATATCCTTGACCTTCCAGTGGCCTGCGAGGGTAGGCTTTTCCCATTCTTCAGGAGAGAGAGACTGCAGAAGCCCTATGAGGTGCCTATCAAGTTCCGGGAAGAGAGGAAGTGTATGAATCATGGTGCACAGATATTTTCTCCCATAATGCATAGGAACAGATAAGGTTTAGGACCTGAATTAAAAAAGCCGGGAGACTAGCTCCCGGCAGACTAAGTTAAGC
>JBCBKZ010000993.1:0-1644 GCA_038520955.1 Bacteroidota bacterium
GACTAGGTGTTGCTCGAATTCGAGCCCTTGGGTGTCACCATTCGACCGGATGACCGTCGCCACAGCGAGCTGGCCACCGCTGAGATCGACTACAAATTGTGTTGAACGGGAAATCTTAACAGGCTCCCCAGAATACAAGAAAGCGTCAAAACCCTCCGGTTTTGGCGCTTTTTCCTTTACACCCAAGCAATGAATGAATATATCTCCTACCTTGAGAGAAATTCCTTGCATCATGAAACATCTCCTGATTCTTTCCCTCAGTCTTGGTCTCATACTTTCTTGCCAGAATCCCAAGCAGGCTACTTCTTCCAGACCCGAAATAGATGCCCTCTTTGAGGCATATGATAAGGAGGATTCTCCCGGCTTTGTACTGGCTATAATGCAGGATGGAGAAATTACTTACCAGAAAGGCTATGGAATGGCCAATCTTGATTACGGAATTCCTCTTTCTCCCTCTTCCGTTTTCCGAATCGCTTCTGTTTCTAAGCAGCTAACGGCCGCCTGCATTCAGCTGCTGGCACTGGATGGCAAGCTTTCTCTGGATGATGATATTAGGCAGTACTTTCCCCAGCTTCCTGACTATGGGCATAGGGTTGCCATTAGACACATGATCCACCATACAAGTGGAATCAGAGATTATGTGGGACTGTTTTACATGGCTGGCTTTTCAGATGATGATCATTACTCAGATGAAGAATTGCTGGAAATGGTCTTCAGACAAAAGGAGCTCAACTTTCCTCCCGGAGAAGATTACCTCTACTGTAATTCCGGCTACTTTCTCTTAGGGCAAATAGTGGAAAAGGTAACGGGCCAGAATCTTAGAGAGTTTGCTCAGGAGAGAATCTTCCAACCCCTCGGAATGGAGAACACTCATTTCCACAATAACCACAAGGAAGTGGTAGCCAATAGAGCCACAGGCTATTCTCCCATAGAGGAAGGCTATGATATATCAGTAACTACCCTGGATATGATAGGAGATGGAGGCATATTTACTACGGTCCAGGACTTTGCTAAGTGGGCAGATAACTATGAGCAGCTAAGGGTAGGAGGAGAGGAGTTTCTCACTGCTATGGAGACCAGAGGCGTTCTGAACAGTGGAGATACCCTCACCTATGCCTCCGGGATAGATGTGGATACCTACAGAGGGCTTAAGACCCTTTCTCATGGAGGTGCCTGGGTGGGATACCGGACTTTCTTTCTACGCTTTCCAGAAGAGAATACCAACATCATTCTCTTTGCCAATAGAAGTGATGTATGGCCGGGAGGATTTGGATGGAAGGTGGCAGATATCATGCTGGAAGATAAAATGACACCCAAAGAGCCTGAACCAGATAGAGAAGATAATCAGGAAGAACAAGAGAGAATATCTGCTCCATACTTGAAAGGCTTGGAAGGACAGTACTACTCGGAAGAGTTAGATGCCTATCATACCATCAGTTGGGAGGAGGATACCTATCAGTTTCACTTACCCAGGCTACAAACGGGGCCCATACATGCTGATGAAAATGGGAGAATGACCGTATGGAATTGGATTACCCTTGATCCTGTTTCAGAAGCTGGAAGGATAATAGGGATAAAGATGGGGGCAGATAGAGTGAAAAATATCTATTTGGAGAAACGGTAGGGGAATGCTCTATAGCGCTG
>JBCBKZ010000994.1:0-1642 GCA_038520955.1 Bacteroidota bacterium
CGGACGGTTGAACTAAGTCCTGGTAGGACCATAGAGGGTACCTAAAATTGTCATCACAAAACCATAAATTCTTACATAATCCTACATTACAATGAGTACTAATTATCGTTTCGAAACCCTTCAGCTACATGCTGGTCAGGAAGAAGTAGAAGGCACTACCCGAGCTAGAGCGGTACCTGTATACCAAACCACCTCTTATACTTTCAAGGATAGTGATCATGCAGCCAAGCTGTTTGCCCTACAGGAATTCGGGAATATCTATACCCGAATCATGAACCCTACGACAGATGTGTTTGAGAAGAGAATAGCCGCCTTGGAAGGAGGAGTTGCTGCGGTAGCTACCGCTTCCGGTCAGTCAGCTCAGTTTCTTGCCCTGAACAATGTACTGCTGGCAGGGGACAACTTTGTGTCCAGTTCTCACCTCTATGGAGGAACTTACAACCAGTTTAAGGTTGCCTTTAAGCGTCTGGGAGTAGAAGCTCGTTTTGCAGATGGCGTAAAAGTGGCCAGCTATGAGCCCTTAATAGACGAGAAAACCAAGGCTATTTATTTAGAGACCATGGGAAATCCCGAGTTTTCCGTGCCTGATTTTGAAGCCTTCGCCAGACTGGGTGAAAAGTATGGTATACCCATCATAGTAGATAATACCTTTGGGGCGGGTGGATACCTCTGCCAGCCTATCAAGTACGGAGTTAACGTAGTTACCCATTCTGCTACCAAGTGGATTGGCGGACATGGTACCAGTATTGGTGGAGTGATCGTAGACGGAGGAAACTTTGACTACGGAAGTGGA
Source organism: Bacteroidota bacterium (assembly GCA_038520955.1). GTDB lineage: Bacteria > Bacteroidota > Bacteroidia > J057 > J057 > JBCBKZ01. The sequence continues at coordinate 794 of JBCBKZ010000994.1, forward strand.
AAATTCCCTCAGTTTACCTCTCCTTCTGAAGGATATCATGGACTTGTATTTAACGACATCTTTGGTCCTGCCGGCCCATTCGGGAATATCGTATTTGCCATTCGTGCCAGAGTTGAAGGTTTGAGAGACTTTGGTCCTGCACAGGCACCATTCAACTCTTTCCTACTTCTTCAGGGACTGGAAACCCTTTCTCTACGTGTACAAAGAACTGTGGATAATGCGCTGGCCATTGCTAAATGGCTAGATGCACATTCTCAGGTAGAGTCTGTAAAGTATGCAGGTCTGGAGAATCATCCTGATCATGCGACTGCCAAGAAGTACCTGACCAATGGATTTGGTGGAGTACTAAGCTTTACCCTCAAGGGAGACAGAGAAGCTGCCATTAAGTTTGTAAACAGCCTAAATCTGGTTAGCCACCTGGCCAACGTAGGGGATGCCAAGTCTCTTATCATCCACCCATCTTCTACTACTCACCAGCAGCTGTCTGCTGAGGAGCAAATAGCTGCGGGTGTAGGTCCTACTATGCTAAGGCTATCTGTAGGAATTGAGCATGTTGATGACATCAGGGAAGACCTGACTCAGGCTTTTGAGACCATCAATGCACCTGTACCTGCATAAACAGAAATTCTGTCTATATTCATAGGGCTCCGGACTCACATCCGGGGCCTATTTTAGATAAGTAACGTTCCGAAAGTTATTCCCTAACATTCAGAACAACTTTAATCCCTTTGAAGGGTATACGATAGCATGAGTTCAGCCATACAATACTTTGATTACCCCCAACTTTTTCCGCTTGAAAATGGAGAAATGCTCCCGGGCTTCCGATTAGCCTACCAAACCTTAAAGGTT
>JBCBKZ010000995.1:0-1615 GCA_038520955.1 Bacteroidota bacterium
CCCATGGGTGATGTCTCTTTCAGTCAACACGCAAATATCTATGGGGATATTCTGGTACAAGCCATTCCTATTGGTGGATTCAGAATGTTAGATGGGGGTGAGGCTGATGACAAAATCATAGCTGTCCTTAAGGGGGATGAAGTATATCAGGAGTGGAAAGACATTAATGAGGTTCCTTCTTCCATCGTTTCCCGTCTGAAGCACTACTTTCTTACCTATAAGGAAATGCCGGGTGAAGAACAGAAGCGTTGTGAAATCACCCATACGTATGGTAGGAAAGAAGCCCTGGAAGTTATTCAGGCTAGCATAGAAGATTACCAACAGAAATTTGGTGAACTGGAGAATCGCCTATCTATGGCGGTACTCGAAGCCATCAACTTCGGTCAAAGCTGGCAGGCTGCCATGGCAGGCAAAGAAGATCCCCTCTACTAGGCAAGTAAATCATATGAAAAGAAAGGGTTAGGAATTGGGCATAAATTATTCCCTACCTACCCTTTTACTCATTTTGAAGTTACTTTTTCCCTTCAAAATGCTGTCCAGACTACAATTATTTATACTATTCCTCACTTTTTCTTATACAAATTGTTTCTGCTTGTGTAAATTAGGTAGGATAAGTGTGTAAGGAATTGGACATGCGTAACGCGGTAATATTATCTACAGGGGCATACGTACCGGAAAGAGTTATTCCCAATAGCTATTTTAATTCTCTACTTGGAGAAGATGTAGATAGTTGGTTGAGAAATAACCTCCAGATTTACGAACGGAGGTGGTGTGCCGCCAATGAATCTACTGCTGATATATGTGTGCATGCGGCAGAAGTAGCCATGGAGAGAGCAGGGATAAAACCCCATCAGCTCAACCTCATCATCGTAGCTACAGATACCCCGGAATACCTTTCCCCTTCCACAGCATCAGTGGTACAGTTCCGTTTGCAGGCCGGTTGGGCAGGAACCTTTGACCTGAATAGTGCCTGTGCCGGATTTACCACCGCCCTGGATGTAGGCGCTAAGTTTATCAAAACTGATAAACGATATGGATATGTACTTATCATAGGGGCTTCTGCTTTCAGTAAGTACCTAGACATCTACGATAAAAAAACGGCTACCCTCTTTGCTGATGGAGCCGGTGCTGTCATTCTCAAAGCTGAAGAAGATACAGACAGGGGGCACCTGGCCAGTGAGCTTATCACCTTTGGTCAGTATCATGATGGTTTGGGAATATATGCGGGAGGAACACGAAATCCTGTTACTGCAGAGAATATAGCCCGTAAAGAACATCTGCTTAAACTTCACTATAGATTTCCGCCTGAGCTAAACCACCAGATGTGGACCAAGCTCGCTAAAAACCTTTCTAAAGAAATAGGGGTCCCTATAGAAGAAGTCTCCCATTACTTTTTTACCCAGCTAAACATCAAGAGCATCCGTAAGACCATAGAGAATCTTAAGACTGACATGAATAAAGCTCATGTCACCATGCATAGATATGGGTATACCGCCTCTGCCAGTATCCCCATAGCTTTGGATGATGCCATTCAGCAAGGGAAAGTTCATAAGGGTCAGGTCTTGTACTTTATTGGTTCTGGCGGTGGGCTCACCTTTGGATCAGTAGCCATAAG
>JBCBKZ010000996.1:0-1614 GCA_038520955.1 Bacteroidota bacterium
AAAAGGGAGTCTACATTAGGGGAACTATTTATCTTAATGCTTCCAATACTTCAGAAGGCTCAGCTCTGAATCTGTAATTGGGATTCACATAGCTATAGGAAATTCTTCGGTCTGATTGAATGACAAATACGCCCGGGATCGGGATTACTAATCCCTTTCCCTCCCCATAGTATTGGGCCAAATCAAAGCCTAGATTCTTCATTAGGTCCACTGCCTGCTGGTTTTGTTGAAAGAGCAGTCCTAGCCTTTCAGCAAGCTGGTTGTCTGCATCCGTAAGTACGGCAAAACTGAAGCCTTCATTGGTAATGGTTTCCTGGGCCTTCTCGGGAAATTCTGGCGAAATAGCTACCAGATTAGCCCCCAGTTTTTTGATCTCCGGGAGGGTGTCCTGATACCGCTTTAGCATCAGGTTACAGTATGGACACCAGCTTCCTCTGTAAAACATCATCACTATGGGTCCTTCTTTGAGTTTATCTGATAACTTAAATGTAGTTCCGTTTGAATGAGGCAATTCAAAATTCTCTATTAACTGGCCCACACTTGGGGCCTTTTCCGATATATGACTAGCTATGGCTTTATCCAGTACATCCTGGAAAGTGGCATTTGCTTCTTCAGGAAGATTGTCAAGGAAATACTGAGTAGTAGCGTCTAACTGCAGCTGTAAAGTTTCCATTCGTGATTTAGATTAGGGGTGAGAATGAAAATGTCTTGATGTAGGTTACTGTTCTGGCATAAAGGCTATCTTATATTCCTCCAGAAACTGTAAGGCATCATCTCTTTCTGAAACATGTTCCTTGAAGATCTTTCCGCTGTAGAATTTTTCCTCATTCTTTTGGGTTTGCCAGGCGGCAAGAAATAACATGGAAGCATTATAGTTTTTGCCTGGAACAGAGGGATCTGGAACAAATACAAAAGGGGAGGAAATAGCGCCTTTTTTAATGGCGTCTGGCATAACATTCTCAAAATAAGTATTTAACTGCTCTTCTTTCCCTTCTTTTACCCAGAGAGAAATAAGCCTTAGTTCCCCTTTACTTAGGTCAAACTCACCGTCTTGAGTGGCCAGAAAGTATCCCTCATTTAGGTAGGAGAGGGCATGGTCTCTTTGATTTCTGTTTTTCAGGAAAGCTTCCGATTTAAAAATCAGGTCTGGTTTAGTCTTGTCTGCATACTCAGCTATCATGAACATTTGAGCAGGACCGTTACCTGTGCTTGCTTCCATCACACCAAAGGAGTAAACTTTGGCTTTAGACGCCATCATGGCCGGACCAATTTTCATGAAGTAATCGTCTAGTAATGCCTTGCTTTCCTCATTTGGCATGAGTGACATTTTGATCAACTGATAATAGTTGCCTTTTTTCACTGAAAGGATATGTGGATTTGGTTGGGCACAACTGCTCAAGGGAATGATAAAGACCGTAGCAATAATTAAAACGAATGATGTTACTTTTTTCATTTCTGCTTGTTAATTTTTGGTGAACTGATAAAGCAAAAATGAGGAGCCTGGAAGAAGAATGTTTTGCTTATCGGACCGCTTATTTGGTTCAGAGGACCAATGCTAAATAAAAATTTTGCTTCAGGGCCTTATGTGCCTTCCCAGAAAATCTATAGCCAGCC
>JBCBKZ010000997.1:0-1584 GCA_038520955.1 Bacteroidota bacterium
TATATGGGGAGGAAGGTGATTATTTTTTATATATAGCCTTTATTCATGGGGATTTAACAGGACCAGTATTAACTCGTATTCATTCTGAATGTATTACAGGTGATGTGTTCGGATCCGTTAGGTGCGACTGTGGAGAACAGCTAGACTATGCTATGGAGAAAATTGGGAAAGAAGGAGGCATATTAATTTACCTTAGACAGGAAGGAAGAGGAATAGGAATTCTTAATAAGATGCAGGCCTATAACTTACAGGATCAAGGTCTGGATACAGTAGAAGCTAATTTGCAGTTAGGCTTCCACGCTGATGATCGTTCATATGAAGAAGCCCTCTACATATACAGAGACCTAAAGATCACCCAGGTCAAGCTGATGACCAATAATCCTGAAAAGTTAGCGGCTTTTGAGGGTAGCGGGATTGAAGTGGTTTCAAGGGAACCTGTACTCATCACCCCGAGATCAGAAAACAAAGGATATTTATTCACCAAGCAATCCTCTATGGGACATATGCTGGACTTATAGCATAAGCTCAGTGATGATGTAATCTGCAAAGATGGTAGCCAAACAGCCATAAACTACAGCCTTGGTACTGGCGATCCCCACCTCCAATGAGCCTCCTCTAATGTAATAACCCTGGTAAGCTGACACTGAAGTAACCAGAAAACCAAATATGAAGGCCTTTACATACATCACCGTTACCTGAAAGGGATCATAATACTGACGCATTCCCAGGGCGAATTCTATGGCAGTTACCTCCCCTGATACTTCTCCCGCCATCATTCCTCCTGCATGAGCAAGAAAAGCTGATACGGTTACCAGCATGGGCAAAGCAAAAATTCCTGCTATTACTTTCGGGAAAATCAGATAGGCTACAGAGTTTATGCCCATCACTTCTATGGCATCTATCTGTTCTGTAACCCGCATGGTCCCTAACTGAGAAGATATTTGTGAACCTATCCTTCCAGCAAGTACCAGTGTCATTACAGTAGGGGAAAGCTCCAATAAGGTGGAGGCAGACACTACAGAACCAATGACTGAGTCTGGAAATAAATCACTATCAAGCTGGTAAGCAGTCTGAAGACACATTACTGCCCCTATGAAGGTAGAAATGATCACTACTATGGTAAGACTTCCTCCTACCATAGCTGTTATCTCCGTCAACCACAATTGATAATACACCCTGGGCTTCTCCATGGTTTTAAACATGTCGCCCAGCATCATGATGTACCTTCCAAAATGAGACAGTAGGGTTTTCAAGCCTTAGTTTAATGGATGAGAATATTCAAATGCACAGCAATAATACTAAAATTACGCTTCACTCAAAGTTGGTAGTCTGAAAGCATGTATCTTCGGCTATTAATTCTAACACTAACAATCACATATGTCCAATAAGATTCTCGTTACCGGAGCCTCCAAAGGGATAGGGCTGGCCATAGCCCGGATTTTTTACCAGCATGATTTTGAAGTCATCATTTGTCCAGAGGACAAGAAGGACTCACAGCTGCCAAAAATGAAATGCCAGGCATACATACCTATACCTGCGACCTCTCCGATAAGAAGGAGGTAAAATTATTGGGACAAACTATTT
>JBCBKZ010000998.1:0-1579 GCA_038520955.1 Bacteroidota bacterium
CCTTTATATTCTCCCTACGGACTTCAGTGAGTATAATCTATTTGCTACAGCCTTAAACATCAGAGATATTACAGAAGGTACTAATGGAGTGCCCTGTAAGAAACTGATTTTGCTGGATGCCTGCCACAGTGGTCAGTCAGGTTCAGACTTTGTAGAATTTGCTTCTATCAAGGCGCTGGATGTAAACAGCGTAGTGAAGGAGTTGATGAGTAAAGAGCCTGGGGTAACAGTAATGACTTCTTCCAGTGGGAGAGAATACTCTTATGAAAACCCAAGATGGGGACACGGTGCTTTCACCAAAGCCATTCTTGAGGGGCTGGATGGAGGAGCTGATTTCAATAAGAATAGCGTAATCCATCTGACAGAGCTGGAACTCTTTGTATCTGAGAGGGTAAAAGAGCTGACTGGTGGTAGACAACACCCTTACACGCCTATCAAGCTTTCCGGTAACATTCCTTTATTCCTGGTTGAATAAAAAATTAATCCAGCTAGGTTGTTCGACGAACATGGCATTCTCTGTTTCAGAGATTCTATCTTTTAGGAATCTTCTTTAGGGGGATCCTTGGAGATGGTAATACCTGACATCTGCTCTTCAAGTGCAGAGACTACGATACTCTGGACATCCTCTACAATCAATTTACCCACGACCAAAAGGATGCCGATGAGTAAGCCCATAAGTATCCCCAGGAAGGCATATCCAAAGGTCTTAGGCCTAATAGCCTTAAAAGGAGGCTCAGGCAAATCGAGAACCTGAATAACAGGGGACTCTTTTAGATACTGCGCTTTTGTGGTTTCAAAAGCAATAACTAGTTCCGTATACATTTTGGCCAACATCTCACTTTTGACCTCCTGTTCTTTCAGGTAAATTTCCGGTCTGGTAGATACACCATACTTATTTCTGTCATAGAAACTGGCGATCCTTTGGTTAGTTAAATCCAGCTCAGTCTTAACTGAGTCTCTGCGATTGGCCAGAAAGTCCATAGACCTTACAGACTTTTCTGACTTAACATCTGCATAGTACTCCTTTATCACATCAATAAAGATCATACTGGTCTCTTCAGCTAAGGTAGGATCCTGAAATGCCAGCGTCATTTCAATGAAGCCATACTCATTCGTAATGACTTCCAAACTATTTCTGATATGCGAGCCTGCTTGAATGATCTTTAACTTTGGATCATTATTTTCCTTGTAGATCCCAAGGAGTTTCCCTATCGCATTCCTCAAATTAAAACCTTCAGTAAACTGGTCCACGACTTTATCCGCCAGCAAAATGGTTGAATCTCCCTCCTTAACAGAAGCTCCTACTACTTGTTCGCTAATTCTCCTGGATAGAATAACCCCTATCATTTGATTATTAGCAGTCATATTATTCCCACCTAAGGTGGAAGTGATAAAAGAGGCAGGATTATTTAGATCTATCTCTGAAGGTGATTCATTGGTTTCAGGATGAAAGATGGTGGTTGCTAAATAAATGGTGGGTTTTCTTACAGAATAAAAATACAGTAATAGCCCTCCTAGTATCCCAATAAGCACAATGAAGAGCCACCTGGAATATAAATAGGTGAGGTATAAACTTAAG
>JBCBKZ010000999.1:0-1560 GCA_038520955.1 Bacteroidota bacterium
ACTTGGTCTTATACTGGACACTGTCTCCTTTCCGCTTTATGTCAGAGTTAGGGAGAGAAACCAGTTGATCTCCATACATCAGCGTGATCTTCTTAAGAGTAGAAGGACTGGTAATTTTCAGCTTGTTCCCTTTCTTAACCAGTAAGGTTTGAGGGTTCTCCGTAAACTCGAATGCTTCTTCCTCAACCTTTTCTACTGTAGCCTCCATTTCAGCAGTCAACTTCCTTTCTGCTTCCTGGGCAGCCGCTATGCTAGCTACACCGGCATCTTCACGTAATAATTGATCAGCGTAAGCACCATCAGGGATTCCGTAGCCATATTCATTATCTGGACTATCAGCATTATCTCCGCTAAGTCTCACTGCCTGAATGATGTCCATGATGTTTCTATCTGGATGAGCCTGTTTTAAGCAAGCTACCAGACCAGAAGTGGTAGGACTTGAGAAAGAAGTTCCATTAGAGGTTCTGACATCATCTGTAGGGCCTGCTACGGTCGTACGTGTTCCCAAAGCCACTACATCCGGCTTAATTCTGCCATCGTAGGTAGGACCAAAGGAAGAGAAGCGAGATCTGTTTTTCTCTCTGTCTACTGAACCTATACACAGGACCGAGTCTGCATCACAAGGAGCCGTGATATAATGCCAGTTACCAGAGCCTTCGTTTCCTGCACTGGTAGTTACAATAATTCCCTTAGAAGCGGCTACATCAGCAGCACGAGTAATGACTGTGCCATCTCCATCCATATCAGAATAGGCATATGTATCTTCTTCAGAATCAAATTCTGAATACCCCAGTGAGGAGTGTACCACATCCACTCCCATGGAATCAGCCCACTCGATGGCAGCTACCCAATTATGTTCTTCCTTTCTGGTTTCTGAACGGGTGTCTTCTGTTATGCAAAGCAGGACGCTCACGTGTGGAGCCGAACCTACCATTTGACCGGGAATGTTGGTAGCTATGGTGGAAAGTACTCGTGTACCGTGATTAGATGAGTGGAACACATCAGGTAGGTTTTTTACGAAGTCCTTATATCCTAGAATACGGTCTTCCATTCTGAGAGAATCAAATAATTTCATGGTATCCACACCAGGGAATCCCCCATCAAAAACGGCCAGGCGTACGCCTTTACCTGTAAAGCCCTTGCTATGTAAAGCGGCTACATTCAGCATATTATTCTGGAAACTGGCTTCCCCATAGTCAAATATAGAATTCTCAGATCCGGAAGGAATCGGAAGTGAGTCATCTTCATATGATTCTGCTAGTATGAGGCTGGCGGTAGGTTTCACTCCTTTCACAAAAGGAAGCTCATATATATAGGCCAAGTCTGTTTCTGTACCCGGAACCACTACGGCTGCATTTAGCCACCTTGAATGGTTGATGATATCCACATCATAATCTGCTAACTGCTGAAGGTAAGGGGCATAAACCGGAATGTCTTTTTCATCCAGTGGGATGTTTAGCTTAGCCCTCATGGATATGGCCATAGGACTGAGTGCTACTCTTTCTTCTATTGGCAGGGAAGAAATGCCTTTATCCTGAAAAAATACCCAGTATGAGTCTT
>JBCBKZ010000099.1:0-11365 GCA_038520955.1 Bacteroidota bacterium
GGGTTGAAGATATTTCCTGCCGCTCTGGATATAAGTAATACAACAAATAGATATGAAAGAGCCTGTTTCATCTGTTTATCAATCTTGTAGAAATGAAGATTTGAAGGAAGACTTCATTTTTTAGCCCAATCAGAAATAATGAAATCAACCGCAAGTAGGCCTACTCAAAGCAGAATAAGCCCTTTCTCCTAAAATAGAATTATTTCTGATTAGCATTTACCCACAATTGTAGAAGATGTGGGTAAAGGTGTCATTAAACAAAATGAGAAGCATCAGGCCTACGATGATGATAAAGCCTGCCTGCTGGGCAATCATGAGAACCTTGGTAGAAGGTTTTCTCCTAGTTACCGCCTCTATCAGTAAGAAGAGAATATGTCCTCCATCCAGTGCTGGAATAGGAAGAATATTCATGAAAGCGAGTATCATACTCAGCATGGCTGTCAGGCTCATGAAAGCCGTCCATCCACCTATCACGTAGGTTTCCAGGTATTTCTTTCCAATGGCTATGGGTCCCATCACGGACTTCCTGGCATTAACCTGTCCTGTAGCTACTTGTCCGAGCCCTTTTACATTTCCACTGAGAACCGTAAAGGCTTTATTGAAACCCGGTTTGAAAGACTCAAAGAATCCATACTTAAGGGTGTCACGCTTAATCCCACTTAGAAACATGGTATCGGGCAGTACGCCCAATCTGGAGGTAGAATCCATCACGACAGATAGCGCCAATGTATCTACTCCTCTCAGAACTGAAACCGGAAGTGTATCATAGGCATGATTAGGAACCAGCTCCATTAAGTCACTATAGAACCTAATAGGCTGCCCATCTATTTTCAGGATTTTATCTCCACTCCTCATATCAGCTTTTGCTGCAGGAGTAGGTATCCCACCCTCAACTGTATCTACCACAGAAACTACCGCTGGCATACTGACCGTAAACAGTACAGGGACCACACTATCATTGGAGAACTCATTTAAGATTCCCTGAGGAACTACAACTTTTTCAGTTTTACCATTTCTCTCTACTTCAAAGTAGGAATTGGTTTCTAACAGTAGGTTAGGATCATTGTAATCTTCAAGGTATGGGAAGGGAGTTCCGTTATATGAAAGAAGCTTATCGCCAGTTCTGAATCCCAGGAAGTGCCCCAGGGTCGTAGCATCTATTTCTTCTCCACACTTATTCTCACTTTTAAGAGAATCAACGACTCTGATGCCGTAGGTAAGTTCTGTTACGGGGGTTTTACTATCTCCATTAGCCAGGTAAATCATGGAGAATATGAAGATTCCCAATAGCACATTCATGACCACCCCTGCTACCATCACAATGAATCTCTGCCATACTGGCTTGGAGCGAAACTCAAAATCCTTAGGTTCTTCTTCCAGATAGTCAGTGTCCATAGACTCATCTATCATCCCGCTAATCTTCACATATCCACCCAGGGGGGTAAGGCTTAACTGATACTCAGTATCACCACTCTTGAACCCAATCAACTTTGGCGGAAATCCTATAGAGAATATTTCTACCCGTATTCCGAATGCTTTAGCTGCCAGGAAATGTCCGAGTTCATGTATTGTTACCAGTAAGGTAATTCCCAGGAGGGTAAGCCCTATAGCTTTGAGGACGGTGAACACCAAATCAACGTACTCTTTCCCAAATAGATAGGCAATGAATATGGCAAGAAGAATTACCCCACCTACAATCCCCAGATTTATCAGTCCTTTACTACGATCGTTGCTCATCTACTATTTTACAAAGAGTTTTACTTGGCATAAAAATGAAAGCGTGAAAATAGGCAAAAACATTGATAATTACAGGTTTCTGTCTGTTAGATTATCGTTTATTGACAGCTTTATGCACCCATTCACGTGTGAGGGTATCAGTTTCAAACAACTGATTTAACGTGGGGCGCTCAATAAACGTTACGCTTTCCATGGCCTGATGATTCATATCTGCCATGTCCAGAAAGCTAATCTCCCCTTTTCTGAATAAGGCGTTGGTCACCTCGTTAGCTGCATTCAGGATACAGGGGATGTTCCCTCCTTTCTCCATAGCCTCAAATGCAAGGGCCAGATTACGAAAAACTTTAGTGTCTACCTGTTCAAAGGTAAGAGAAGGGAAGTCTGCAAAATTGAAGCGATTGAAGGTATTTCTGAATCTGGCAGGCCAGGTCAGAGCATATTGAATGGGAAGTTTCATATCCGGTAACCCCATCTGAGCCTTCATGCTACCATCTTCAAACTGAACAATGGAATGGATGATGGATTGAGGATGAACGATCACATCTATTTGTTCATTCTCCAGATGAAACAGCCACTTAGCTTCTATAACCTCCAGACCCTTATTCATCATAGAGGCGGAATCTATAGTAATCTTGGCGCCCATTTCCCAGTTAGGATGTTTGAGGGCCTGAGCTACTGTAACTTGCTCCAACTTCTCTTTATCATAGCCTCTGAATGGTCCACCTGAAGCTGTCAGATATATTTTCTCTATCTCCTTCTGCTCCTCCCCTACCATGCACTGAAACAAAGCGGAATGCTCACTATCTACCGGGATGATATCCACGCCATGCTTTAGGGCCAGGTCTGTGATAATGCTTCCCGCCACTACCAGGGTCTCCTTATTAGCCAATGCAATGGGCTTTCCGTGTTGGATGGCTTCCACGGTAGGTTTGAGTCCTACAAATCCCACCAAAGCCGTCAACACTATGTCCACACTTTCCAGCTTCACTACCTCACATAATGCCTCCTGCCCAGCGTGAACGTGTATAGTTAAATCTGCCAAGGCAGTCTTGACTTGCTGATACTTGGCTTCGTCAGCTATTACTACATGTTCTGGCTGAAATTCCCGGGATTGCTCAATCAGGAGCTCTGCATTAGATCCCGCCGTGAGCACATTAGCCATAAATTTGTCAGGGAATGACGAAATAACTTCCAGTGCCTGTGTCCCAATAGATCCGGTAGATCCGAGGATGGCTACTCTTTTAACTTCATTCATAAAGGGGTGATCATCTTCCGCCAAAACTACTAAAAAATACCCCCCTAAAAAGATAGATTTTCTCTATATGTAATGGGAAGTAACTCCCTGATTTACATTCAACAAGCTTTCAACTACTATTCGGTCAGTTAGTTAGAGCGAATATTTAAACAAATAATATTATTCAGATTTTCGGACCCCTTAAGGTTGTTCAGACGTAAAAAAGAACATTTCAAATGTAATTTTTTACCAATTATTAAAATTGCGATATGTGAAACACCTCCTATCTTTAATTTCATTCAAATTATTGAACGTCCATGAGAGAAGTATTCACTATCCTACTGCTTTCACTTCTGGCAATGGTTCAGATTTGTAAAGCACAAAGTACCGTAATCCACCCCTTTGGGGCTGTAAACCACAAAACTACCTCTGCCTTTGAAGTTTTCCCTAAGGAAACCTCCAGTAAAATTCTCCTGCTCTTGCCTAATAACCTTAAGGGGAACTGCCAGCTTAAACTAGTAGACAAATATGGAAGAAAGTTTTGGCAGCAAAATATTTCCTTTCCACATGATGCCTACATCATAGAGTTAGCAGCTAATATCCCTCCAGGCTCATACAGGCTCTTTCTTTCTGATGAACAAAGGCGATCATTCAGTGTAAGTTTTAAGAAAGTTTGACCCTTGAAATGAAAGATCCCACCAGTTGAATGGTGGGATTCTATGTTATTTGGACCGTCTGCTTTAGCTGACGAAAAGACCATGAACAGCTGAAACTATCCATCCAGAGAATCAGAATCATACAAAAGAAGTTATTCCCTTCGATATCAGAAGGACTCCCTCAACTGATAGGTTTCTGTTAGTTTTCTCACCAGTTCCTTTGCCTCTCCAAATGATAAGGTCTGCTGGGCATCAGAAAAAGCTTCTTCCGGCTGAGGATGTGTTTCGAAGATCACTCCATCTGCCCCTGCCATGACAGAAGCCAGGGCCACTGGTTCTACAAAAGCTCTTATCCCTATTCCGTGAGAAGGATCAGCTATTACTGGCAGATGGCTTTTCTCTTTCAGCATAGCTATGGCATTAATATCCATGGTATTTCTGTAAGCCTTTTCATAGGAGCGAATTCCCCTTTCACACAACATGATACGCTCATTTCCTCCGGAGAAGATATACTCTGCCGAGTGAAGAAGCTCTTCCAGCGTACCTGAAATACCCCTTTTCAATAAAACAGGTTTATCTACTTCTCCCAGGGCATCCAGAAGGTTGAAGTTTTGGGTGTTTCTGGCCCCCACCTGAAAAACATCTATATAGTCAGCCATGGCTTCTATTTGAGAAACCTGCATAACTTCCGTGATGATTTTGATGCCATGTTCTCTGGCCTTAGTCGCCCAAAGTTTCAGGCCGTCTATGCCTAGGCCCCGGAAAGAATATGGAGAACTTCTGGGTTTGTACACTCCCCCACGCATAATTCTCACGCCTAACTTCGCCAACTCTTGTAGAACGGATTCTATTTGCTGCTCAGATTCTATAGAGCAAGGTCCGGCCATAATGGAAAAGTTCTCCTCCCCTATTTCTACTCCATCTCCCAGGTCAATGATAGTAGGTTTCACCTTCCATTTACGGGAAACCAGTTTATAGTTGTCCGTCACCCTATGGATATCCAGCACGCCAGAAAGAGAGCCTATCTTCCTTGGGTCAAAGTCTTTCTTCCCTATGGCCACCAGGTAATGTCCCTTCTGTGTGTGGACTTCGTTGGCTTTATAGCCTATCTCCTGAATTTTATCGCTTACACGGTTCTTGTCTTTCTCACTGATTTGAGGATCTAACTGTATGATCATGAGTTAGTAGCTATAGATTGAGAATTTAAGATAGAAGACACAAATTGTCTAATACTCATTTTGAGTTCTTCCCCAGACTTGCCTTTAATGGCTTTGATAAAGGCACTACCAATAATGGCACCATTAGAATAAGTACAGGCCTGAGAGAAACTTTGGTGATCTGATATCCCGAAACCTATCAGTTTAGGGTTTTTCAGCTGCATATCTGCTATTCTCCCGAAGTAGTTGATCTGATTATCCGTCAACTGATGCGTTTTCCCAGTAGTACTATCGCTAGACACCATATAGATGAAGCCCTTGGTGAGTTCATCTATTTTACGAATCCGCTGCTCGGATGTCTGTGGGGTGATCAGGAATACGTGAGAAAGATTACATTCTTCAAAGAGAGAAGCGTACATCATCTCATACTCACGCATAGGAAGGTCAGGGAGAATGACCCCGTCTATGCCTACTGCTTGAGCATCCTTACAGAATTTCTCCAGGCCGTACTGGAGGACAGGATTGATGTATCCCATGAGAATGAGGGGTACCTCAGTCTTGGTCCTTATATCTTTGAGTTGCTCAAACAAACCTTCCAGGGTAATGCCATTATTCAGGGCGATCCCATTACTCATCTGGATGGTAGGCCCATCTGCAATAGGATCTGAGTAAGGCATCCCTATCTCTACCAGGTCAACGCCAGACTTGTCCAACTCACAAATGATATCTGAAATATCATTTAGCCCAGGATAGCCAGCTGTACAGTATACATTCAAAATGTCTTTCTGCTTTCTGGCAAACAGTTCTATGATTCTGTTATTCATGGCCGTCTTTATAAGCTATGTAGGTTTGTAAATCTTTATCTCCTCTTCCAGACAGGTTGACCACCACCACGTCAGAAGGGTTGAAGCTCAACTTATCGAGGGCCGAAAAGGCATGTGCTGTTTCAATGGCAGGGATAATCCCCTCAGTTTCACTTAGGTAGAATCCAGCCTGCATGGCCTCATCATCTGTTACATACACAAACTCTGCTCTTCCTGTATCAAAGAGGTGGGCGTGCACAGGTCCTATACCCGGATAGTCCAAGCCAGCAGAAATAGAATGAGGTTCCACTACCTGTCCATCTTCAGTTTGCATGAGAATGGTCTTACTTCCGTGTAAGACTCCTGCCCTGCCCAGATAGGTAGTAGCGGCAGACTTCAAGGTATTCACTCCATGCCCAGCTGCTTCCACTGCTACCAACTTCACACTTTCATCATCCAGGTAATGATAGAAGGCACCCATGGCATTACTTCCTCCACCCACACAGGCGATCACATAATCAGGAAGCGGATTGTTGTGGAGTTCTGTAAGTTGATTACGGATCTCTTCAGAGATGACGGACTGAAATCTCCCCACCATATCAGGATATGGATGAGGCCCTACTACCGACCCAATGATGTAATGAGTCTCCGTAGGATTGTTGATCCAGTGGCGCATGGCTTCATTGGTGGCGTCTTTCAGGGTTTTACTACCGGAAGTAGCCGGCTCTATGGTGGCGCCCAGCATACGCATACGCTCTACATTAGGTCGCTGACGAGCCATGTCTACCTCTCCCATGTATACGATGCACTCCATACCCATGAGGGCACAAACTGTAGCCGTAGCTACTCCGTGCTGTCCTGCACCTGTCTCAGCAATGATCTTTTCTTTCCCCAGTCTTTTGGCCAGGAGAATTTGCCCAAGGGTGTTGTTGATCTTATGAGCTCCTGTATGACACAGGTCTTCTCGCTTCAGGTAGATAGAAGCGCCATATTTCTCAGATAAGCGTTTGGCAAAATACAAGGGCGTAGGTCTGCCCACATAGTCTCTCAGCAACTGTTGGAATTCCTTCTGGAAACTCTCTTCTGCCATGATACTCAGGTAATTCTCACGCAGTTGCTCTATGTTAGGATAGAGCATTTCCGGAATAAAAGCCCCTCCGAACTGGCCATAATAACCATGCTCATTTACCTGAAAAGGGGAAGTCTTCGTCTCTGTCATAGCCTGTCTGTTAATGTTTTGAGTAAGTCTATCTGTTTACGTCCGGGTTCTGTTTCAAAGCCCGAGTTTACGTCTATTGCCATAAATTTAGGATGCTGGATGGCATGTATCGCATCCACATGTTTCAGGGTAATTCCTCCACTCAACCAAAAGGGTGTTTCCAACTGATAATGCTGGAGAAGGTCCCAGTTAAAGGTGATTCCATTCCCCCCGGGATGTTTGCCCTTGGTGTCAAAGAGAAAAAAGTCCACTACCGGCTCGTAGGATTCCAGCAAAGCGAAATCGAAGCCTTCTTTTCCAATGGAGAAGGCCTTGACTACCTTCACCCCTAGCTGTCCAATCTCCTCACAATAGGTTGGACTTTCCTTCCCATGAAGCTGTACCAGGTCCAGTTGGTAGTCCTGAATTCTTTGTTTGACCACCTCCATTTCCTCATCTACAAAGACGCCCACTTTCTCACTCCCTTCTATAGAGGCCACCCATTCTTTTGTAAGGCTTTCTTCCATGAACCTTTTGGATGGGGCATAAAATATGAATCCCAGGTAGTCTGGCTCTAAGGCCAAAACCTCCTCCACATTCTCCTGGTATTTCATGCCACACACCTTCAGTTTCATGCCTTCTTCAGTTTAGGATTTCCCCCTTTGGTGGCCTTCAATAGATTCAAGCTATCAATGAATTGCGCACAAGCCTTATGTGGCTCTGCATGTTTCATGAATCTTTCTCCTATAAGAAAACCCTCATATCCACAATCTTCCAGGAATAGGATTTCTTCAGGTCCCTTGATTCCACTCTCTGCTACTTTCACAAAGTTATCAGGGATAAGCGGACTGAGAGAAGCTGCTGTCTGTATGTTTACCTCGAACGTCTTTAGGTTGCGGTTATTTACCCCCACCAGATTGATATGTGGATTCAGGCTTCTAGCTAGCTCTTCCTCGTCATGCACTTCCATCAGCACCTGAAGTCCCAGCGACTGAGCAAAGCTGGCTAAGCGTTCCAGCTGTTTAGGCTCAAGCACCGCGGCTATCAGCAGGATTACATCTGCCCCTATGGAGCGTGCTTCTACTATCTGGTATTCTTCTATGATGAAGTCTTTTCTGAGAATAGGACAGTAGTTCATCCTCCTCGCCAGGGTAAGGTCGTCATTCTTGCCTCCGAAGAAGAAAGTATCAGTGAGTACTGACAAGGCTGACGCTCCAGCCTGCATATACCCAATTGAGGTTTTCTCCACAGACACATAGGGATGAATATTCCCCTTGGAAGGAGATTTACGCTTGATTTCCGCTATGATCCCACTCTTGTCCTCTCGCTGAATGTAGTCCGTCATGGGCACACAAGGTGTATCAAAGAAGATGCTTTCCTTCAGCAGTTTGGTGGGATACAGCTCCTTCTGATGAGCGACTTCCTTGCGTTTATGGGCGATGATTTTATCTAATATGTTCATGCTATCAATTAGCTAAGAATGTTTGAAAGGCCTTAAGGGCAGCACCAGACTCCATGGACTCACGGGCAGCGCCTACTGCCTCTTCCAGGCTGTAAGCTGGGCGGGCACATCTGATAGCCATGGCAGAGTTTGCGAGTACGACTTCCTTCTGTGGCTCAGTGGCTTTATTCTCAAGAACTGCCATAAAGATCTTGGCAGCATCCTCTACAGTCTTTCCACCTGAAAGAGACTGGGCTGTCTGTGTGTGTAGTCCTAACGCTTCCGGGTCCACGAGGGTTTCTCCTTCTGCAGAAAGAACTTTTGCTGGCCCCGTTAGGGAAATTTCATCGTAGCCATCCAAAGCATGCAGAATGGCAAAAGTCTTATCTGTTTGCTGAAATAGATAGCCATACAGCCTCGCCAGTTCCAGGCTAAAGACCCCCACCAGCTGTCTCTTCACAAAGGCAGGATTTACCATAGGGCCCAGCATATTAAAAAAGGTTTTTACCCCTAATTCTCTACGGATAGGCCCTACATTTTTCATGGCGGGATGAAACAAAGGGGCATGCAGAAAGCAAATCCCCGCCTTATCTATGCTTCGCTTAATTCTGTCTGGATCATTGGAGAAGGTATATCCAAAGGACTCTATCACGTTTGAAGAACCCGAAACGGAAGAAACCCCATAGTTTCCATGTTTGGCTACCTTCACCCCTGCCCCAGCCGTCACAAAGGAGGAAAGGGTAGAGATATTAAAGGTGTCTTTCCTGTCGCCCCCTGTCCCGCAAAGGTCAATAGGATCAAATTCCGACAGATCCACCTTCACACAGAGCTCCAGCATGGCGTCTCTGAACCCGCTTAACTCCTCTACGGTAATGCTCCTCATGTTGAACACGGTAAGGAAAGCGGCTACCTGAGAAGGCGTATACTGCCCTCCCTGAGCTATTTTGGTGAGTATCCCCCTGGCCTCTTCATGGCTCAAGGTATGATGTTCAAATAAGTGATTGAGTATATCTTTCATGTATGCGAGTGGTCCTTTATGAATGAATTTTGAATGATTGAATGAGTGAGTTTTGAATGACGAAATTCTGAATTTTGAGTATTGAATGAGTGAATCTGTTAAGTTTAAGATTAAGTATAAGCTTAAGTTTAGATTTAGACTTCATCTTTAACTTAGACTTCAACTTAGCTCTACATTTCCAGCCAGTTTTTCATCATTTGTATGCCGTGTTCTGTGATGACAGATTCCGGGTGAAATTGGAGTCCGTACACACTGTAAGTCTTATGCTTAACAGCCATCACCCGATTTTCATCATCTATGGCTAGTAGGTTCAATTCTCCGTTTAAGCTTTCTGCATCTACACACCAAGAGTGATACCTGGCCACCTGTAGTTTCTCAGGTACCCCTGCAAAGAGGGGATCCTTCTCTACGATAGTTGCTGAAGTCCCTACTCCATGCAGCACTTCAGGCATATTGAAGAGGGAAGCACCATAGTTTTCAGAAATACCCTGATGACCTAGACAAATCCCCAGTATATGCTTGTCCTTGCCGTACTTGGCGATCAAGTCAGGCATAATCCCGGCATCCTTAGGTAAACCAGGCCCTGGCGACAGCAGGATCTTATCATACTTCTCTATTTCTTCCAGGCTGATCTTATCATTCCTCACCACGGTCATTTGATCTCCATATCCCAACTCCCTGATGATGTGCACCAGGTTATAAGTGAAGGAGTCGTAGTTATCAAGGACCAGAATTTTTATGTTCGAATTATGATTCATGTTGGTTAGTTCTTCTTTTGTCAGATTTTCTCCTCTGGAGAAATACACTGGCGGGTTAGGATTATCTATGATCCACCCTAATCTTCTGCTAAGCAGAGGGTTTTTATTCAAAGTTCAGCAGTTGCTTTTGTCCTTTATTAATTTCCAAAGCAGTATTCATCGCTTTCCTAAGCGCGCCCAGCTTATTATGAACTTCCTGAAGTTCTGAAGCTGGCACTGAGCGGGACACAATCCCCGCACCCGCATGGTAGTACAGCACATTCTGCTTACTCAAGAATGAACGGATCATGATGGCATGGTTAAAGTTTCCTTTAAAGTCCATATACCCAATACATCCAGCATAGTATCCTCTATTCTGAGGCTCATATTCATTGATCAATTGCATAGCTCTATGCTTGGGAGCACCCGCTAGGGTTCCTGCCGGGAAGGTATCTCCTACCAGTTCCATGGATAGGGTGTTATCTCCTATCTGAGCATCTACCTTGGACACCAGGTGGATGACGTGAGAATAAAACTGTATCTCCTTGAAAGTAGCTACCTCCACATCATGCCCGTGTCTGCTCAGGTCATTTCTGGCTAAATCTACCAACATGACATGCTCCGCATTCTCCTTGGGATCATCAAACAATTCTCGCGAAAGGCGAGCATCTTCTTCGTCGTTACCTGTCCTCCTGAAGGTACCGGCTATAGGGTGTATAGTCGCCTGACCATCTTTAATGATGAGCTGGGCTTCCGGCGAAGAACCCATCAGCTTGAAGCTGCCATAATCACAATAGAAGAGATAGGGAGAGGGATTTACTGACCTCAAAGCCCTATACACATTAAACTCATCTCCTCTGAATCCTTGCTGGAACCTTCTGGATAACACAATCTGGAATACATCTCCCATCTGGCAATGATGCCGTCCCTTTTCTATGACATCCAGAAATTCTTCATCCGTAAAATTGGTGGTCTCTTCGCCATGTAGTTCGAAGTGGTAGGAAGGGACCGTAGGATTAGAGAGAATATCTATGATGGCATCCAGATTAGACTCTTCTCCATCCAGCCTATGCTCAAAGACAAACATCTCATTATTGAAGTGATTCACCACTATCATGTAGCGATACACATGATACAGGATCTCCGGTACCCTTCTCTCATCATCCTCAAAACTCTTGATCTCTATGTCCTCGTAATGTCTGACAATGTCATAGGTTTGATAACCAAACAAGCCACTATACACAAACTTCATGTCTAGCTCGTCCACCTCAAACTCTTTCAGGAAGTCCTGCATAAGGCTGGGTAGGACTCTTTCCTTCCCAAGCTGAACTTCTTTGACCTTGTTATCTGGATAGACAGCAGTGAACACATTGTTCTCTACCTT
>JBCBKZ010000009.1:0-21805 GCA_038520955.1 Bacteroidota bacterium
TGAAGATTGGAGCTGGCAGGAATAGCTTCATCCAGAAAGAATAAGTAGGCAGAATCTGCGGGAATGTATTCTCCAATGGTTGGCGACAAGGATACATCAGGAGAACTTAGTTTGAGATATTCTCCTGAAAATGGGATAGGAAGAAAAAGAGGCGTATGTGCCGGAATAGTACTTTCGACCCTCAGGCTGTAAGTCCTTTGTGAGGAGGAACAGCTTAGGAAACAAACTGATATAAGTAAAGCTGGAAGTAGCTTAGTTAAGAATCTTGGATGTGAGGTTCCCAAAAATCCAGCCTTCCTGTCCTTCATAGGAAATCCTGTACCAATAATCTTCCTTGCCATTGACCGTCTCTTTGCCGCCTCTTCTGCGGATGTTACAAATGTTCCCTTCATGTAGCGTAAAGAGCACATTGTCTTCTTCCACAACTGGTCTTTGGCGAACGTTAGCATCCGGAACAGTGATGTAGAGTTGATTATCAGGAAGGTTTTCAAGTATGTCCAGCTGATTCTCTGTCTCTGTAAGGGCGGTTCTCACCTCACCTAAGAAGGCAGATACTGATAAGGCCGAATTATCCATCATTTGCTGTAGGAGCTTGGCTCGTTCTGTAAGGCTGGACTCATCCATGGCTCTATTCAACATAGAAGCTACGTTCACATCTACAGGGTCCTGACTCAGACTACTTTCACTCCTGATCCACCCATCTTTTTCCTTTTCCTTTCCCTGAACCCTTAGCCATCCGCTGACATCTGCCTCTTTCATAGCAAAGATCTCTCCCTCCTGAAAAGATTCTCCTGTAAAGGTCATCATATCAGGTCTTCTGTACAGCTCTATGGGGCGGGTAGCTACGGATAGTACAGCCGGGTAAGCGAACAAATAAGAATGTACCCAACCGGTATCCTGATCTGACAGCTGGACCTTGATGTACTTTCTGCTTTCGTCCTCATTTTCCAGGGTATCCCCCAATGGAAGAACAGATTCTCCAAAGTAGATGGTAGTAAGGTATTTACTACTTCTGTTAGGGCCTTCTCTTAAGCCTACCTTGGGCCAAAGGCAGATGGCATACTCAGACATCACGATAGAATCCACGGAAGCCCCGGTGGGAATAGCATTGGCGCTTTCTTCGGTAGGTTGGTCATTACAGGCGCAGATGACCAGCCCAGCGATTAGGTATATCAGGTAGTTTCTCATTTTCTCTTCTGTAGGGGGCTAAATATAATCATTTCACCCTAATCCTTAGGCTGAAGCCTTTCCAGACCAGATTTTATATGTACATCTCTCTGTGGAAAAGGGATTTCGATTCTGGCCGTTCTGAAGCGTTTGTCTATCTCATAGCGGAGTTGACTTTTTACTTCATCTATGAGAAAGGAATAATTGCTCCATACCAGTAGCTCAAACTCCAGGGCTGAATCCCCAAAGTTGGTGAATCTTACTTTAGGAGCAGGATTTTTGAGCACCTTGTCATTAGACAGTGCACATGCGAGGAGCACCTCCTTCACCTTTTCCAGGTCTGAACCATAGGCTACGGTTATCTCCACCTTGAATCGGGTCTCCTCATCATTAAAGCTGAGGTTAACTACATTGGAGGTAGTGAGTTTGGAGTTAGGCACAATGATGGAAACAGAATCTGGTGTTTCTACTATGCTGCTTCTCAAGCCTATGGCCTTTACCTTTCCTTCCAGTCCTGTGGTTTGTATCCTGATGACATCCCCCACTTCTATGGTGCCTTCAAAGAGAATGATGATCCCGCTGGCTACATCCAGAAAGGTAGACTGTAGCGCAAAGCCAATTCCCACAAAGAGGGCGGCGGTACTGGTAATCAGCAGACTGGTATCTACATCCAGAGAATTCAGGATGGCAATAACAGCTATGGTATAGAGAATGTATTTGAAGAGCTGGAGTACGGCATTTCTTCTGCCAGGATCTGCCTGTATCCGCTGTCCCAGGGAAGTCTTTTCTGTTACCCGTTTGATGAATAACCAGGCGAAACGGGTACCTATGAGTATCAATACGGCAATGAAAAGATCAGCAGGGGTGAGATAATCCTCTCCAAACTTAAAGAGCTCAAAATTGAAGAAGTCGCCTAAGTAGGTATTGATGGTTTCCATACGATGTCTGATATGCCACCAATTTCATTCTTTTAGCTATATTTTTCCAGTAGATCGTGCAAATAGCCTAAGGTATCTGCATCCTCTATGCCTTTATCTGTGCGCCACTTCAAAATACGGGGAAACCTAAGGGCTATGCCCGACTTATGACGGGTGGATTTATTGATGCCTTCAAAGCCGATTTCAAATACCAGTTCTGGATTTACACTCCTCACTGGCCCAAACCTTTCTCTGGTATTTCTCTTTACCCAGGCATCCACTTTGGCCATTTCTGCATCCGTAAGACCTGAGTAGGCTTTCGCAAAAGGGACCAGCTTTTCCCCATCCCAAACAGCAAAGGTATAATCAGAATAGAGATTAGCTCTTCTTCCATGTCCTCTTTGGGCATAGATCATGACGGCGTCTACGGTCAGCGGATCTACCTTCCACTTCCACCAGTCGCCTCTTTTCCTCCCCACTTTATAAGTAGAGTCTTTCCGCTTGAGCATAAGGCCCTCACTGTAATACTCCCTGGCCTTTTCCCTCAACTCAGCCAGTTTCTCCCAATCCTGATTTTCCACTATGACGGAGGGCTGCATCAGGGAGTCAGGACACTTAGCTACTATGCTTTCCAAGATTTTCCTTCTTTCCCTGAGAGGAACTTCCCGCATATCCTTTCCTTCCCATTCCATCAGGTCATAGGCCATGATGATGACAGGTACTTCCTTTAGGTGCTTTTTGGTGACGTTCTTTCTTCCTATGCGTGTCTGCAAGGCCTGAAAAGAGAGCGGATTTCCATCCTTAAATGGAAGTAACTCTCCATCTATGACGGTTCCATCTGGAATATAAGCCGTCAGTGGGGCTAGTTCAGGAAACTTATCCGTAATCAACTCCTCTCCTCGACTCCACAAGAAATGCTCGCCTCCCCGAATGATCAACTGGCTACGGATGCCGTCCCACTTCCACTCCGCCTGCCAGTCAGAAGGAGTTCCCAAACTGTCAGGCTCATCATCCAGGGCATAGGCCAGGTAAAATGGGTAGGGCTTGGAAAGGTCATCCTTGATATTCTCACTTAGGATGAGTTCCTCAAAGGTGGTTTTGTCGGGATGCCAGTTCCCCATAAGCCTATGCGCAATGCTATTCTCATCCTGCCCCGTATGCTTGCTTAAGGCTTTTACGAGTAGCTTTTGAGAAACACCTACTCTGAATCCTCCAGTGATGATCTTATGGAAAACGAAACGCTCTGTGCTATCCAGCTTCTTCCAGGCTTCTTTGATGTGGATCTCCTTTTCTGCTTCTTCCATACTCTCCATCTCCCGCACATAATTGATCCAAGCTGAGAGTCCTTGGGTATTTTCCTCAGTTGGAGCAGGGAGAATAAGAGCTAGGGTCTCAGCTAAATCTCCCACTATGTGGTAGCTTTCTTCCAGCAGCCAGACGGGGATATTAGAAAGGTCTGACGCCCATTCTCTTAGTAGGTTGGTTTTGACAGATCGCTTAGGGCGTCTACTGGTAAATAGAGCGAGTGTCCAGAGTTTATCCTGATCTTCCGCTTCATCAAAGTAAGCCGCCAATAAGCTGATCTTGCTATTGGTCTTATTGGTCTGGTCCAGGAGGGTGAATAAGTCGGCAAACTGCTTCATGAGGCGGCCTCCTTTCCATTCTCCGTTACTGTAGTAACTGATTCTTGTTCGTCTCCTTCTCCTGAGAATAAGGTCTCTACTACCTGAGCATTGACAGAGGTATGTTCATTGAGCCATTTCGCAAACAGGTTGGTGTAGCCATGCGTGGCATATATGTTTTCCGCTCCTGTAGCTATGATGGCTTCATTGAGCCCTTTCCAGTCGGCATGATCTGAAAGAACGAAGCCTCTGTCGGCTGCTCTTCTTCTGCGTGTCCCTCTTAGGGCCATCCAGCCAGATGCTATTCCTAGCGAGAAAGGCTGAAATCGCTTTACCCATGGAGACCCTATGGCTGAAGGCGGGGCTATGATGATGGCCTTTCGGAAGTCTTTTTTAGTATGCTTATCTGGTCCCTGAGCGACCACCTTGAAGGTTTCTCTGATGGGAACCCCAAAATCATTATAGGCATCATTGGTATTTGCTACGGCTCCATGGGAGAAGATGGGGCCTATGCTGTCATCCAGATGTGCCAGCACACGTTGAGCTTTACCGAGAGAATAGGCGATGATGAGACTGGCCACATTTCGGGAAGCATTATCCGCCCACCAGTGGTTGATCTCCTCCATCACCTTTTCCTGCTTCGGCCAGCTATATACGGGTAGCCCAAAGGTGGATTCTGTAATGAAGGAATGGCAGGGAACAGCTTCAAAGGGGGTAGCTACGCCATCATCCTGAATTTTGTAGTCTCCAGAAACTACCCATACTTCTCCCTGATAAGCTACTCTTACCTGAGAAGAACCAATGATGTGTCCTGCTGGGTGTAGGCTGAATTCGACGCCATTGATGTGGACGCTGTCTCCATAGTCCATGGTCTGGAGAGAGATGTCCTGTCCCAGCCGTAACCGCATGATGGGTTCAGAGAACGTGTGAGCCAGATAGTGTTTCATGCCCCATCTGGCGTGGTCAGAATGTGCATGGGTAATGATGGCCTTATCTACGGCTTTCCAGGGATCTATATATACATCCGCCTGTTCGCAGTAAATTCCTTTGGAAGAGAAGGTAAGGAGTGAATTTCCGGCCATAGTCAGTCTGCTACATATCTATTCGAAGAATGAACTTCTTGCTTACTTCATTTGTTCATAATAAAAATCTTTGCGGCTTGGCGTGCAAAATCTCACGCAAAGACGCGAAGCCGCAAAGGAGTTCTATCTCAGTCTGTCATGCCGCATGGCCCTTCCATCCCTACAAACCCAACGGAATGACAGGAAAGGTAGTAAGAGATATAGGATCTGGCTACCTACATTCTCAGAGAATGTGAAAAGAATGTTAACGTATAAAATAGGGTGCATTTTATTTGGCGAAAATTCTAATTTTGACGCGCTTTGGAAGAATAAACCATTTTCAATTTTATGGAGCAAACCACTGCAACGGACATCCGCGCCTTGAACGAAAAAATCCAGGAGAAAAGTGCCTTTATCGACTTGCTGAATATGGAGGTGAAAAAAGCCATCATTGGGCAAGAGTATATGATAGAGCGGCTACTGCTAGGCCTACTCTCCGGAGGACATATATTACTGGAAGGGGTTCCCGGTCTGGCAAAAACCCTGGCCATCAAAACCCTCTCTGAAATCGTAGACGGAAAATTCAGCCGTATTCAGTTTACGCCTGACTTGCTACCGGCCGATGTGGTGGGGACCATGATCTATAACCAGAAGACCCTGGAGTTTACGGTAAAGAAGGGGCCTGTATTTGCCAACTTTGTACTGGCGGATGAGATCAACCGTTCTCCTGCCAAGGTACAGTCCGCTTTGCTGGAGGCTATGCAGGAAAAGCAGGTAACCATTGGAGAGCATACGTATATCCTGGAAAGGCCCTTCTTGGTACTGGCTACCCAGAACCCTATAGAACAAGAAGGTACCTATCCGCTTCCCGAAGCTCAGGTGGACAGATTTATGTTGAAGTGTGTGATCACCTATCCTGCCAAAGAGGAGGAAAGGCTCATCATGCGTCAAAACGTGAATAAAACCCAGGCTACCATTAATAAGGTAGTCAGTTTGGAAGACATCATGGAAGCCCGCAAGTATGTGCGTGAGGTATACATGGATGAGAAAATAGAGCAATACATACTCGACATCGTATTCGCCACCAGAGATCCCAAGTCTCATAAGCTTGAGAAACTGGCCAACCTCATCAACTTTGGCGGTTCACCTCGTGCTTCCATCAACCTGGCACTCGCTTCTAAAGCTTATGCCTTCATCAAGCGTAGAGGCTACGTAATCCCGGAAGATGTAAGAGCGGTTTGCTATGACGTTCTCAGACACAGAATAGGTGTAACCTATGAAGCAGAAGCAGAGAACATCACCTCAGAGCAGATCATCAGTCAGCTGCTGGATGTTGTAGAGATACCTTAGAGAAGATAGTGTCCCACCACTGAAGTGGTGGGCTCAGATATAAAAAGCTCAGTACGATAGTGCTGGGCTTTTCTGTATTTTCAAACATGATTAGTTGATTTTCCCTCTCCTGAGATTAATAGATGAAAATGGCAGATAAATTTATAAGTGAAATTGTTAAAACAGGGCAGTTTAATAAAGAATGGCTTGGAAGAAAGAAAGTTCTCATTTTGAAGCAAAATTGGGATTTCTATTTTGAAGAAGGCTATACAAAAGGACAACCATGCTTAAATGAAAATGGGGAAGGTTTCTATGTGATTTATGATTCATTTGAAGACTTACAGGCTTCAAACAGATCTAAAACCTGCTTAAACTTAAATGAAGCAATTGATTTAGCTGAAAAGATGATTGAATCTCAAATTGTATGGGAATAATACGCTAAAAATCTGCTTCAGATTGGCGATTTGTAGGAGGAAGAGTAATAGTAGCTTAATCGGCAAACAAAGTAAGGGCGAAACATCTTTCGCCCAGGAGGCAGAGACCATGTATTCCTATGAAGATAAGTAGCTTGAAGACACAAAGCTGCATCTATACGGCTGGGTGTATGATGATACACCCTTACTATAACACAGCAAGTAAGTAGAGACACGATGATTGACTTTGAAAAAATAAGCGACCCACTGTAGGGGTGGATTTATCCGCCCTTTGAAGTGTACGGCAGCTTAAGCAGCAGGTCCATTTGGTTTCATGAGCCCACCATTTGAATAGTGGGAAACAAGGGACGCTTAAACAGTCAAACCTAATCATCGTGGCTCCGAAACCTGATCAGCTGTTTTCCACACTCCTGTGGATATACCCACTAACATCTTTTTCTGCTTCTGGCTATCTTGAAGAGATAGATTAGGCAAGTTCTGAGTAGCCTGTTTCACACTTTATCTAGAACAGCAAGTGGCAAAAAAAGGAAAGAAGGGGGAAACGCCCCTCATGAAGCAATACAATGCGGTCAAGGCCCAGTATCCGGGCACGGTCCTGCTGTTCCGTGTGGGCGACTTTTATGAGACCTTTGGGAGTGATGCGGTAGAGGTAGCCAAAATTCTGGGAATCGTACTGACCAAGCGTGCCAACGGAGCTGCTTCTGAGGTGGAGCTGGCAGGCTTTCCGCATCATGCGCTGGATACCTACTTGCCTAAGCTGGTGAGAGCGGGTAGGAGAGTGGCGGTTTGTGATCAACTGGAAGATCCCAAGCAAGCCAAGGGGATAGTGAAGAGAGGGGTAACGGAACTGGTGAGTCCCGGAATTACCTTAAACGATAAGGTGCTGGAAAGTAGCAGGCATAATTACCTCTGCTGTGTACATCAGGAGAAGGAAGATTTATTAGGAGTAGCTTTCATAGAAGTATCTACGGGCGACTTCTTTTGTTTCTCAGGTGATCTGGCCTTTACAGAGAAAATCCTGAACACCCTCATGCCAGCGGAAGTGTTGGTAGCCAGAAATTACTACCGCAAGTTTCAAGAAATACTGGGAGAGAAATTCTTCCTGAGCAGGGTGGACGAGTGGGTATTCTCCTATGACTATGCCCATGAAAAACTGGTCAATCAGTTCAAGACCAATTCTCTAAAGCCGGAGCCATCATCCATTACCTGAATGAGAATCACCATAAGGAGCTGGGGCACATCTCCCGCATTTATCGATTTGACGATTCTGAGTTTGTGTGGCTGGATCAGTTCACGGTTCGTAACCTGGAGTTGATTCATCCATTACATCCCGACGGGAAGTCCCTGGTGGATGTGATAGACATGACGCTCACGCCCATGGGGGCCAGGTGTCTTCGGAAATCTGTGCTGCTGCCACTCAAAGACGTAGGTCAGATCAACAAACGTCTGGATACGGTAAGCTGTTTCCTGGCTAATAAGCCTGTGCTGGGAGAACTTACTAACCAGATCAAGCAACTAGCTGACCTGGAGCGCCTCGTGGCCAAGACGGCTACCAGAAGACTGACACCCAGAGAGGCCTGTATGCTGAGGGATTCTCTCAGGTTGGTAGAACCCATACGTGAGAGCCTGAAAGCTTTCTGTGTGGAGCTACTGGATCAGCGTGCCATTGCCTTTGAAGATGTATCCGGCTTATTAGGAATACTCGAGAATGGACTATTGGATGAATGTGGGAATAGCATCACAGACGGAAATGTGATCAGAGATGGGGTTTCAGAAGAGCTGGATGAGCTGAGAAATATGAAGGCCAATAGCAACCAGCTACTCCTGGAGATGCAGCAGAGAGAAATCACACGTACAGGTATTTCTTCTCTCAAGATTGGCTTTAATAAGGTTTTTGGCTATTACCTGGAAGTTACCAATGCCCATAAAGATAAGGCACCCCAGGAATGGATTCGTAAGCAGACCCTCACCAATGCAGAGCGCTACATCACTGAGGAACTGAAAACCTATGAGGACAAAATCCTGAATGCACAGGAGCGTATCCTTACGTTGGAAGCTCAGTTATACCAGGAACTTCTGTTGAAGCTTCAGGCGCATGTAGGTGCGGTCCAGATAAATGCACGACTATTGGCTGAACTGGACATGTTGATCAGCTTTGCGCGTTCTTCGGAGATACTTTCTTACCACAAGCCACATATTACTGAAGCGGATGGGATTAAGATAGAAAGCGGCAGGCACCCAGTCATAGAAACTACCCTTAGTCCTGATCAGCCTTATATCCCTAATGACATCTGTCTGAATAAGGAAGACCAGCAGGTAGTCATCATCACTGGACCTAATATGGCCGGTAAGTCGGCTTTATTGAGACAGACAGCCCTCATTACGCTCATGGCGCAGATGGGTTCCTTTGTGCCGGCTAAGTTGGCGGAGATAGGCGTGGTGGACAAGATCTTTACCCGTGTAGGAGCCTCCGATAATATTTCCAGTGGAGAGTCTACCTTCATGGTGGAGATGAATGAGACTGCCCAGATAGCCAATAATGCTACGGCAAATAGCCTCATTCTCCTGGATGAAATTGGAAGAGGAACCAGTACCTATGATGGGGTCTCCATCGCCTGGGCCTTAGTGGAGTACTTACATGAAACCCCGGACTGCCAGGCAAAGACGCTTTTTGCGACTCACTATCATGAATTGAATGAGTTAGAGAACCGACTGGAGAGGGTGAAGAACTATAATGTGTCTGTTAAGGAAGTTGATGGGAAAATTCTTTTCCTGAGAAAGCTTAAAAGAGGGGGGAGTGAGCACAGTTTCGGGATTAATGTAGCGGAAATGGCAGGTATGCCGCCAGTTTTGGTGAAGAGAGCACAGAACCTGCTCAAACACTTTGAACAGCATAAGGTTAATGATAAAAATGGCGCTAAGCAGGTAAAATTCTCCAATAAGAAGACAATCCAGCTCAATATGTTTGAGTTAAAAGACCAGGATACCCTCTTAATCAGAGAAATACTTAGTGGGGTGGATATAGACAGGATGACACCTGTGGAGGCACTTTTAAAGTTGCAAGAAATCAAGCAAGCCTTATCTTTACAGGTAGACCCCCAAAATGCCTGATGCTTATGAAGTATATGCTACTTTTTGTGCTCTTGGGATTATCGGGAATGTTAGCGGCTCAGGAGGCGAGTGCACATGCCCTGGAATTAGCGCAGTCTGGTGAGTATGAAGAGGCCCTTAAGTTTTACAGGGTAGCCCTGGATGAAAAACCGAAAAGTTCTCAAAATCATTATTATAAAGGCCTGTGTGAGTTTGAATTAGGGAAGTTAGACTCGGCCTATGCAAGTTTTACCAAAGCTATTTCTATAGTAAGAAACAGGCCCGACCTGTATTTCTATCGAGGAAGGACGCTTTTTTTGCTTGACAGATATGAAGAGGCTCTGCCAGACCTGGACAAAGCCATCAAGCTGGATCCCAGAATGGGAGACTATTATCTTTTCCGGGGAAGAACCCGTATAAGCCTCCAACAAATTGAGGAGGCCCATAAAGATTTTAGCCGAGCCATTGAAACCGACAGAAGGGTAGGTACGTACTATCTCGACAGAGGGACCACCCGACTTATCCTCCAGGACACAGTAGCAGGTTGTAGCGATATTAAGCTAGCCTACGAAAAAAGAGCCTTTAATGCCTCATACTGGTGGAAAATCTGCCAATCAGCAGATCAGTAGATCAGTAGATAAAGACCTTAATCCCTATATCCAGCCCAAAGACATTGCTGTCAGATACACTGGTATCATCAAACTGGAAGAATAATTCTCCATTGATAGCTACATTCCGTGAAATCATATAAGCAAGTCCGCTAGCTGGCCTGTAGGTTACAGCGTTAAAGTCTTCAAAGTCGGTCAGGTAAAAGAGACTAAACTGGAAATAAGGATAAAAGAGTGATTCCTCATTTCCAAAATAGTAAGCGATCTGGGGGCCTAAGCCAAGGGCGGAATTAGAATTTCCATCAAAACTGGTGGAACTAAAAGTGAAAGCACCCCCTATGGCCAGATTGGGTCTGATGAAGTAGGAACCTGAAGGAGCAAATCTGAAGTTGAAAATTCTGCCGTCACGATTATCTCCTCCAATACTACTGAACCCAATGTTTCCTCCGACCTGAAAGACGCCCTCATCTACAGGATAAGCCCTTTGGGCAAATGTAGTCTGAAGGCCAAAGAAGAGAAGAAACGCACTAAAAAAGAATGTTAAACGAATCATGTGTGGAAAGTTTGGTTGTATATAGGTAATTAGAAAACGAATAACCATGGTTAATGATAAATCATTATTTCATAATGACTTATTAAAATAATGCATGTACATTAGCCGCAAGATCATGTAAAATGATCTCAAAATTTGCCCCCCTTTACCTCCTCAATCATGAGACCATCCCCAAATAAAAAAAGTTGTACGGTCTCGACACAAGTATGAAGTAAAACCAATTTATGTCAAGAAAAAACAGACGAAAAACAAGCCTAACTGCTAAGAAAAAAAGAAACGTAAAACGTAAAACTAAAGCTAAAGGGAAAAAATCATCCCTGGACGAATTCTTAAGTAAGCAAATCATGGTCTTCATGAAAGGCCATAAGAATAAAACCTATACCGCAAAGCAAGTAGGAGCAGAAACCGGACTATGGAAAGATGTAAATCAGACCAAAATCCGCTCTGTCATGGACAAGCTCGCCGCCAAAGGCGAACTCAACTACCTGGACAAAGGTCGTTATCAGCTGAATACCTCCAGTGGGTCTATCGTAGGAACCCTACAGGTAATTAGGAGCGGAGCGGGATTTGTCATTCCGGAAGAAGGAGAAGATATATACATTCCCGCCGGAAATATGAATAAAGCCCTAAGTGGAGACACTGTTCAGGTACGCCTGGTGAAAAAACGCAGAGGTGATAGGAGAGAAGGTGAAATCACCAAGGTCATCCAGCGCGCCAGAGTCCGGTTTGTAGGGACCATAGAGGATGCCACTAAAGACTCCTACTTCTTCATCCCGGATTCTCAGGCAATAAGTCAGGACTTTTATGTACATGCGAAAAACCTGAACGGAGCCAAGCATGGGCAGAAGGTAGAAGTGGAACTTATTAACTGGGAGAACCGATCACCTGAAGCGAAAGTACTGCAGGTATTGGGAGAAGAAGGAGAAAATGAGGCAGAAATGCACGCTATTCTCCTTCAATATGGGTTCCAGATGCACTTCCCTAAAGAGGTGGAACTGGAAGCAGAAGAAATTCCGGAAAAGATTACCGCAAAGGAAATAGCCAAGAGAAGGGACATGCGTGAGATCACCACTTTCACCATAGACCCTATAGATGCCAAGGATTTTGATGATGCCCTTTCTTTCCGTCAGCTCGAGAATGGAAGATATGAGGTAGGCGTACACATAGCAGATGTGGCCCATTATGTGAAAATGGGGTCCATACTAGATCAGGAAGCTTTCCAAAGAGGAACTTCTGTATACCTGGTAGACAGAACTATCCCCATGCTACCTGAAAAGCTTTCCAATGGTGTATGTAGCCTGAGGCCTCAGGAAGAGAAACTCACTTTCTCCATTATCTGGGAACTGGATGAGAATGCCAAAGTCCACAAAGAATGGATAGGGAGATGTGTGATCTTTTCTGATAAGCGTTTTCACTATGAAGAAGCCCAGGAGGTCATAGATGGAGAAAAGGAAGGCCCTTACAGAGATGAGCTGATCACTCTGAATAATTTGGCTCACAAGCTTCGTGATGCCAGGATGCAAAAAGGAAGTATGAAGTTTGACTCCAATGAGGTGAAATTTGAACTGGATGAGAATGATAAACCGGTCAGGGTCATCAGGAAAGTCCGTAAGGATACCCACAAGATGATAGAGGACTTCATGCTCCTTGCCAACAGACGGGTAGCTATGTACGTCTATAGCCTGTTTAATGATCCTCCACTACCTTTTGTATACCGTATCCACGACCAGCCGAACCCTGAAAAACTGGCTAGCCTCGGACGCATGGCTTCCACCTTTGGGCATGAATCAGATTTTGAGACAGAAAGAGGCCTGGCAGAAAGAATCAATCAATTGTTGGCTTCTGTTCAGAATAAGCCGGAACAAAATATAGTGGAAACCCTGGCCGTGCGTTCCATGGCTAAAGCTGAATATTCTGTCAGTAACATTGGCCACTTTGGACTAGGCTTTCATTACTATACGCACTTTACTTCTCCCATCAGAAGATATCCAGATGTGATGGTTCACAGACTACTGGAGAATTACTTGGGAGAAAAGTATCAGGAGAATCCTCAAACCCTGGAAGCCCAATCTAAACACAGCTCATTACGTGAGCGAACAGCTGCCGAAGCTGAGAGAGCCTCTATCAAGTACAAACAGGTGGAATTCCTTGAGGATAAGATAGGGGAGGAGTTTGAGGGCGTCATCTCCGGTGTGATAGAGAAAGGAATTTTCGTAGAGTTGGTAGATAACCTTTGTGAAGGAATGGTACTAGCCCGGAATATTGAGGGCGACTACTATATGTTCGATGCGGATAACTACCGCCTTGTCGGTAGGAATACTGCTCAGGTGCTGCAGATTGGAGACAAGGTTAAAGTAGAAATAGCTGGTACGGACTTAAAGCGCCGAACCATAGACATGAATTTTGTAGAGAAATTGGAAGGGGAATAAATCCCTTCCATGCTCTTTAGTTCCCCCAACTTTTGGATATCTCTGTAAATCTGTGGTTTTCCGGATTCGCATAGTCTGGCCCCTCCAATTATTCCCCCAAAAATACTATCTTATATTCTCCGAAAGCCGGGAACTGGATTATCCTAACATTCCTAGTGATAAAGGAGGTGGGGCTAAAAATTTACAGTTTGTCAATAAGAAGCGTCCCATATAAGGTCGTTGAGGCTCTCGAAATGACTAAGCTTAATGGAGCAAGATAACCCTTCGGGAACCTCAGGGTCCTTCTTACTCCAAAGAGTCAGTTTCTTTTAGGCAGGTTTATTTTGATCTTCTACTTACTCTTAAACTTACTCGCGCTATGGCTACTGCTATCTCTTACACTTGTGGAACTTCTACTGAACCTTTGTTGGGCCTTACCATTGGAGATGCTTTTGATCAGACTGTTCAGAAGTATCCGGACCATGAGGCGATTGTTTCCAGACATCAGAACGTCAGGATGACGTACGCCCAGCTTCGGGATGCTGTGGACCAGTGTGCCAGAGCTTTTATGGCTATAGGGATCAAAAAAGGAGACAGGGTAGGGATATGGTCACCTAATTGTGTGGAATGGTTAATCACTCAGGTGGCTACCTCTAAGGTGGGGATTATTCTGGTGAACATAAATCCTTCTTACCGTCTGCATGAACTGGAGTATGCCTTGAATCAGTCAGGCTGCAAAGCCATAGTGGTAGCGGATAAGTTCAAAACCAGTGATTACAGTCAGATGATGTATGACCTGGCTCCTGAACTCAAAGCAGGAAAAGGCCTTCCCATGAAAGCCGCTAAGCTACCTAATATGGAATGGGTAATCTCCCTTGCAAAGGGGAAGCAGGAAGGTATGCTTATGTGGGGGGACTTCATGGATAAAGCAGAAAGTGTTTCGGCAGATGCCTTACATGAGATACAGGCTAGGTTGAGCTTTGATGAACCTATCAATATCCAGTATACAAGTGGGACTACTGGCTACCCCAAAGGGGCTACCCTTAGCCATCATAATATTCTCAATAACGGCTATCTGGTTACACAGATGCAGAAATTTACCCATGAAGATAGACTGGTGATACCTGTCCCTTTGTATCACTGCTTTGGGATGGTGATGGGAAACCTGGGCTGCATTACGCATGGCGCTACCATGATTTATCCTGGGGACAGCTTTGATCCCATCACAGTATTGGAAGCTGTACAAGAAGAAAAAGCCACAGCCCTTTATGGAGTGCCCACCATGTTTTTTGCTGAACTAAACCTTCCTGGCTTTAAGGATTACGACTTAAGTTCATTGCGAACAGGAGTCATGGCAGGTTCTCTTTGTCCGGCAGAGTTAATGAAGCGTGTCAACAATGAGATGAATATGAGGGAGGTAGAGATAGCCTATGGAATGACAGAGACCTCTCCTGTCAGTACACAGACCCGTCATGATGCGCCCTTTGAAAAGCGTACAACCACTGTTGGGACCATTATGCCCCATACGGAGATAAAAATCATCGATCCAGAAAGCGGGCAGGTAGTTCCTTTGGGAGAAAAAGGAGAATTATGTACGAGGGGATACTGCGTTATGTTGGGCTATTGGAATGATGCTGATAAGACTGCGGAAGCCATAGATGCTGCCAGGTGGATGCACACAGGAGATCTGGCTACTATGGATGAAGAGGGCTATATCTCTATTGTAGGGAGAATAAAGGATATGATTATAAGGGGGGGAGAAAATGTGTATCCCAAAGAGATAGAAGAATTCTTATCCAAGCATTCTTCCATTGCTACGGCTCAGGTGATTGGGTTGCCAGACGAGAAGTATGGAGAAGAAATCTGTGCATGGGTACAAGTAGTGGATGGACAAGCATTAAGTGAAGAAGATATTAAAGCCTATTGTCAGGGAAAGATTGCCCATTATAAAATTCCCCGCTATATCAGGTTTGTGACGGAATTTCCGATGACCGTTACCGGAAAAATCCGTAAAGTGGAAATGCGCAGAGTCAGCTCTGAAGAACTTAATCTTGCAATCTGATTACGCAAACATAAATCCTGAGACTTATTTGTTATCCCAAATGATGGTTTGGAACCTGTACAAGCGTGCAGGAATCATCAACGGGGGATTCTTTTTCTCGAAACGTTCATTAGAGATGAATCCAGTAGATTCTGTTACCCAACAAATTGATTCTGCTTGTCCCAGGCTTAGCCAGTCACCTATCTTTACATGTCTGGGTGATTCAGAGAAAAAGGAATTGTCCTCTTGTTTATCAAAACGCCAGATCATGACCCCTTTGCTAAGCGGATCAAATCCCAGTAACAATAATTCCTTTTGATCAGAAATATCAGCTGCAGTGATCATGCCTTGAGTTACGTAGGTTTCTACATGCTTGGCTATCTGATCTCCGGTTTCGGCTGGCAGGGTATAGTGATGAATACCTTCCTGGTCTCTATTCTTGGTAAAGAGGTGAATGATTCCATCAGAAATGACAAAGGCTTCACAGTCAAACGCATGTATAGGACCCGGCTCAAAGGAATCCTGGTCTTCATACCTAAAGCGGATAATCTCTGCGAATACGTAGGGTTCTGCCAGTTTATCTATGGGAACACGGTAAATAGCCAGATTTTGTCGTTTTCCCTGATTATTTCCAAAATCTCCTACATACAGGTACTTATCATCCTTGGCCAGATCTTCCCAATCTCTGTTCTTCACATTCACCAGTTCCACCGTATGGAGAATGTCCCCTGTACCAGGGTCTACTTCATAGACCTCAGATTTATTCCCACTATCATTGATAGACCAGACTTTCCCATTGAGGTAAACCAGGCCCGAGCTCTCACTGAGTTTAGTGGTAAGCTCACCATAGGGCCTTAGCGGATTATCTATGGTATCATTAGGGGCTACCGAAGGGGTATTTTCAGGTTCCGGATCGGGCGTAATTGAAAGAGGTGCGATACTAAATGAGAGCCAAGCAGGGAGTAGAAAAATCAGGTGAAATGACATAAGATTTTACTATTGTCCGCTCAATGTTGAAACAATGAAGCCTAACATATTATCTACGATTCTTCGGCCGAATTATTCTAAAATGCTGTATGTAAGAAAGTGAATAGATTTGTCATTTTGGCATAATAATTTTAGAAAATTTGACACAATGGCAGGGGTGTGTGAATGGAGTGATCTTTGATGATAAAAGAGAGAAGCATATTAACACAGATAAACTCAGATGAATTTTAATCATTATACCATAAAAGCACAGGAGGCCATCCAGAAAGCTGCTGAAGTTGCCAAAAGATATGGTCAACAGTCAGTAGAGACGGGCCACGTGTTGAAGAGTTTGCTGGAAGTAGATGAGAGTGTCATTCCTTATATGCTCAAGAAGCTGGGGGTGAACACGGCATTTCTGGACCAGAAACTTGATGAATTACTGGAAGGATACGGAAAGGTAACGGGTGCCAGCGGAGGACAGTATTTATCAAATGACTTATATAAGGTACTGGAATCTGCCAATCAGGAGGCTGGCAAAATGAAGGATGAATTTGTGAGCATGGAGCATCTGCTACTGGCTCTTGTAAATTCTTCCAATGGAGTAGCGAAAGTACTAAAAGAACAAGGCGTAACAGATAAGGCACTCAGGCAGGTCATCACCGACATGAGGGGAGGAAACAGGGTAACAGATCAAAATGCTGAGAGCACCTATAATGCCCTGACTAAATATGCACGTAACCTGAATGAGCTGGCCAGAAAAGGGAAACTGGATCCTGTGATAGGGAGGGAAGATGAGATTAGAAGAGTCATTCAGATTCTTTCCAGAAGAACCAAGAATAACCCCATTCTTATAGGAGAACCCGGGGTAGGAAAGACGGCCATAGCAGAAGGCTTGGCTCATAGAATCATACAGGGTGATGTGCCTGAGAACCTGAAATCCAAGAGCATTTACTCATTGGATATGGGGGCTTTGATAGCCGGAGCCAAGTTTAGAGGGGAGTTCGAGGAAAGGTTGAAGGCGGTTGTGAAAGAGGTGGTGGGTGCTGAAGGATCCATAGTACTGTTCATTGATGAGATCCACACGCTGGTAGGAGCCGGGAAAACGGATGGGGCCATGGATGCGGCTAACATACTGAAGCCTGCATTGGCAAGGGGGGAATTGCGGGCAGTGGGTGCTACCACCCTGGATGAGTATCAGAAATACATAGAGAAGGACAAGGCGCTGGAGAGGCGTTTTCAGACAGTTCTGGTGAAAGAACCTGGAGTAGAGGACACTGTCTCTATTCTCCGTGGATTAAAGGAAAGGTATGAAGTACATCATGGAGTGAGGATTACAGATGGAGCCATAGTAGCTGCTGCGGAGCTTTCTGACAGATATATCTCGGACAGATTCCTGCCAGATAAGGCCATTGACCTAATAGATGAGTCGGCAGCTAAACTAAGACTTGAGATGGATTCTCTTCCAGAAGAGTTAGACGAGGTAGAGCGAAAAGTTAAGTACCTGGAGATAGAAAGAGAGGCCCTCAAACGTGAGAAGGACAATAAAAAGGTCAAGGAGATAGAAGGGCAACTCGCCAATCTGGAAGAAGACAGAAAGAGACTAAGAGCCCATTGGGAAGCAGAAAAAGGAATCATTGACCAGATTCGTGCGGCTAAAGCTTCAGTTGAGCAATTAAAGGTTGAAGCGGAGGAAGCAGAGCGGAAGGCAGATTTTGGGAGAGTGGCTGAGATCAGGTATGGAGATCTGGTAGCGCAGGAAGAGAAGATAAAAGTGCTGAAGGGAAATTTGCAGAGCTACCAGACGGATTTAAGGATGATGAAGGAAGAGGTGGAAGCTGAGGATATAGCCGAGATCATCTCAAAATGGACTGGCATACCTGTCAGTAAGATGGTAGAGTCTGAGCGACAGAAGCTGTTAAGGCTGGAGGATGAACTTCACAGAAGAGTGGTGGGGCAGGAAGAGGCCATAGTGGCAGTTTCTGATGCCATCAGAAGGAGTAGGGCCGGTTTGCAGGATCCTAACAGGCCCATAGGTTCTTTCATCTTCCTGGGATCTACGGGAGTAGGTAAGACAGAACTGGCCAAAGCATTGGCAGATTTTCTCTTTGATGACGAGCGGAGCATTGTGAGAATAGACATGTCGGAGTATCAGGAGAAGCATGCGGTAAGCAGATTGGTGGGGGCCCCTCCCGGATATGTGGGCTATGATGAAGGGGGGCAGTTGACAGAGGCAGTTAGAAGGAAGCCTTACTCTGTAGTTCTCTTGGATGAGATAGAAAAAGCCCATCCTGACGTATTCAACATTATGTTGCAGGTACTGGATGATGGTAGGTTGACAGATAATAAAGGCCGGACGGTAGACTTTAAAAATACCATCATCATCATGACTTCAAATATGGGATCTCACTATATCCAGGAGAGATTTGAGGAGCTGACGGAGAATAATAAGGATGCCATGATGGTCATCATTAAGGAGCAGGTCTTGGATCTGCTGAAGAAGCAGATGAGGCCGGAATTTGTGAACAGGATAGATGAGACCATTGTATTTGCCCCTCTGAGTGAGGAGGACATGCGTAAGATTGTGCGCATACATGCAGCAGCTTTGAGTGAAACCCTGGCTGAGCGGAACATTCAGTTGAGTTTTCAGGAAGATGCTTTGGATCTGCTGGCGAGTCTGGGATATGACCCTCAGTTCGGTGCGAGACCCATCAAGCGCATGATGCAAAAAGAGGTGATTAATACCTTGTCCAAAGAGATCCTGGCTGGCAATATTCTGTCAGACAGCCATATAAGGGTGA
Source organism: Bacteroidota bacterium (assembly GCA_038520955.1). GTDB lineage: Bacteria > Bacteroidota > Bacteroidia > J057 > J057 > JBCBKZ01. The sequence goes on from JBCBKZ010000009.1 coordinate 18,998, forward strand.
TTCTGCAGAATGGCCAACTGAAATTTGTCAATGAAAAATCGAAAGAGATAAGTTAGTAGTAAGTAGTGTTTGTTTTGATGTCGGAGCGTTTCTTCCCAGTGGAGTGCGCTCCGTTTTTTTATATCAAAAGCACCAAAAATGAATCTTTCAGCATTTGATAGAAAAAAATGAAAATTTCTCTGAAAAAGCGACAACGAATCAGAAAATTCTCACGTAATTAAGGTATACCTCTCCAAACCATTAACTGTTATGTCTACTAGAAAAAGAAATTTCTGGATCCTCACCACCTTTGTCGCTCTTGGCTTCGCTGTAAATAACTGGTTTGATTTCTCTTCAAACTCCCAAAGCTGTTCATCCACTTATGCGTATTCCTTCCATAGTGATACGGATGATGACCATGCATACTCTTCTTATGAAGAAAGGTGGGAGAAATGTCAAAAGAGAAAAAGAAAATGCAAGAAACGATCTACTTGTAGCAGTATGGCCACACCATTACTGACCAAGCAAGCTTATCCCACTAACAAGTACGAGATAAAGAAAGCCATAGGACCTGCTGCTAATGGAACACAGGGGTATATCCTGATGCGTGTGAAAGTAGATGAAGGGGGAAATTATGTAGCCCACAAAATCATGGTTAAGGGGAGTGATGCATTAACTGATGCTTGCGAAAGACATATAGACAAACTGACTTTTACTCCTGCCTATGAAAATGGCGAAGCGGTAGAAAGTTGGGTCTCAGTTTCCTTCGACTTCTAGGAAACATAATAGCATAGATAAAATAAGTGTTTCAACGTTCTGAGTCATCCTGAAAGGGATGACTCACCTTTTTTAAGGAAGATTTTTTCCATCACTACGTAACTGATCCCTCCTTTGACAAAGTGATCTTCTGTTTCCCTTAGGCCAAACTTGCGATAATAACTGCTTTTGTGGATTCTCGCATTACACCAAATTCTGTCTAGACATTCCTTCTCACCTAAGTCCATGACATACTTTAGAAGTAGCGTTCCATATCCATTCCCTTGAAACTCCGTCAGCGTAGCAAACTTCCTGAATTGAGCAGATGAACCTTTTTTAAAGAGAGAAATCACAGAAATTAGCTTATCCTGGACAAATAAACCGTAATGCCTTCCTGCCTCATCATTAGGCAACTTTACATAGCCAAGCGGCTTATCCGGCCACATGGCTTCATGACGGATTGGAAGGGTTTGTTGAGCGGTGATTTCTTGGATCTCCATATCCTGAAATTAGGAATGGTCTCAATTATAAATTACTCACCACCACTGCATTAGGAAAGACCGCTACTTCCGTTTCTGCGTCAGGGATGACTTCCAAGGTCGTTAGATCAACGAAGTTGTATTTGCCGGGAGGACCTGAAGTGCCTTCTAGTACGTGGTGAGGAGGGTCCTGACCACCGTTATTCTCAGAAGAAACTACCAATACATTTCTTTCACTATCAATGGCTAGGCCATGTGGACGCTGACCCACTCTGAAAATTTGCTTTTCAAGGGTGAGCGTATTGATGTCTATGACAGCTATTGAGCCCCTGATAGAACCTTGCTCGGAGAAGTTCTCCTCATTGGCGCAGGCCACAAAGAGCTTGTTACTATTCTCATCCACTACTAGTAGGCGTGGAAATTCTCCGGTAGGAATCTGTGCGATGAGAGAATCGTTGGACGTTTGATAGACTCTTACCTCATCTGTTTCATTGAGAGTTACGAATAATAAACTGCCGTCTGCACTCAATTCACATTCATAGGGCTTGAAAGAGGAAGAGGGTCTGTCAATGGCTGGTTGTACGTCCGGTCCTAAGAGGATCTTTTCTTCCGAGACAAAACCTGAGGGAGTAATGCCATATTTAGCGTAGTAGTTCCCTTCATTGGCGGTGATGTAGACCATGCTATAGTCTGCATTAGCCGCTATACCATGAGGAAAGCTCAGCCTTTCTGCCCCTCCCTGTACCTGATCTACCATGCTCATGTCCTCCGTGTTGATCATGGAGAGTTTGGGGAGTAAATCAGAAGCATTCCAGTGAGTGATGATGGCCCTTGTACCATCGGGACTTACTTCTATAATAGAAGGATCAGGGCCTACTTCCACTCGTCCTTCAAAGGCATAATTATCAGTTCTGTATTTCTCTATCAGTCCTCCGTCAATGAGGGAAACGTAGAAGAACTGCTGATCTGGAGAAAGACGGATGTAATGTGGCGCTTCCTGCTTCCCTTCTTCTTGCCCCACCTCTATGAAGCGCATGATGAGGTTAGTGCGTAGATCCGAGACGGCCACTAAGTCACTGCCTGCACAAAGGGTAAACGCTTTATCTGCTGTTTCCACCTCTCGTTGACTCCATCTCAATTCTCCCTTAGCATTAGGCGCTCCCTGTAGAATCCAGTTTCTCAGGGTTTCTACTTCTCCTCTTTTCAGTTTGGGTAATCCGCCCGGCGGCATAACCGGCCTAGCCTGCACGCCCAAATCCTCGAAAGTATTTAGGTGCTGGAAAAAGTGAGACCAATCAGGTTCATTTGGAACCAGTACCGCCCCAAAATCTGAGCCCTCAAATAGTCTGTTCCAGTCCTCCAGTCGTAAGCTTTCCGGAGCGTTATTACCTACATGGCAGCCGGTTGTAGCACAACTTGCACTCACTATTTCCGCTATTTCTACTGGGAACTCAGCACTGGAGACTACCGTCTCAGTTTCATAGGAACAAGAGGTCAAAATACTTACCCCTATAAACCCTAGCAGGAGAAAGGCAGAGAATCTAAAGCGATGAAAAGAAGGGAGGCTGTTGTTTTTTTGCATGGAGATAATACT